>CAYYOK010000007.1:0-63702 GCA_964473205.1 uncultured bacterium
GACAACAGAAGAATCCTTTCCAACCCACCCTATACACAAACAATCTGACACCCTCACCTCTTCCCCAACGCACTCGTAGTTGCGCTAGGAGGGAAGGCACGATCTCGCCTTCGAGGGTGGCCCGGCCTCCTAGGTGCGTACGCCATCGCACCACCGGGAGCGAACTTCAAGCGCGCCCGTCCTAGCTGGGACGCAGTGATCGCAGAGTACCAATCTCGGCACGGCTGATTACCCTGCCCCACGGAACGCGACTTGGCCCTATACGAGGTCTGCGGTCACGGCGGGCCGATGGTGAGGTGTGCACTCGCCTACCTGCGAGTACGTTACCTCGAGATCTTGGACATCGATCACTGCAAGACGAAAGCTAAGCGGCTTCAGAGCAACGGCTTTTGAAGGCACTTCCAAAAAACCGTGCAGGACGAGTTCCATCGCCGCGGTGCTCTGCAAGAAGCTCGACAATGACCTAGGCGAACTGCAAAACAACCTTGACACTTGAATGGACTCGTACAACAACAAAGTCGACAAAAGTCGGGCCGGTACTGCGACGGTAAGACACCCATAGAGCCCTTCTAGGAAAGGAGCACCTGACCAAGAGGCAGGAAGTCGAACCACAACACCTGACACCAGACCAGCGGGCCGCGGCCTCCGAACTGTCAGACTAAGTTTGAGCTACTGCATCTCGCAGCCTGACCGCACACGCACGCCCAGCCCAGAATCCGCCGATCCTTGCACCGAGCCTCAAGACCATCTACGGCGCCTCTATGCACAGCGGTCCCCAATCCAAGTCCGGCTCCGTAGGTCTTGGCCTACTCACCAATCCTTAGCCTTCCGGCCACTATGTACTGACCACTGACGCCTTGCCTAAAGGACTCCCTCGTCTGCTCCCACTTACTCGTATCCTCAGACAAAACGAACCTGCTGAGCCAATCCCCGTTCGATCTATTGAATTGCAGTACTCCGTCGGCGTATGACCATGTTGCCTCGTTGTGATTCTTTCCTTCGCCAACGGTACCGTCAGGGTTAAACGTAATGAACTTTGAATGACGAAGTGGATCCCGAGCGTCGTAGACCAACGTCCATCGCCCCGAAACCAGCCTATCCACGGCGTCAGTATCTCCGCTGACCACCTGTTCTAGCCTTGGCCTGTCTGCGACGATAGATACAATGAACCCCTTCGGAGTCGGCGAACGGCGCGTACGAACCACTGCCCACCCAAGCCAAGCGAGCGCTCCGAGAAGTGCGATCACGTGTATCGTTTGCCAAGCGTCCGCGCTTATCCAACGGTTGCGGAATTCCGACGTGGCAAGAGCAATACTGAGTGCCACTACGACTCCAAAGGGCGACGCCCAGGTCGCCGTTGATGCGACCTGCTTCACGTACGACTCTGCTGCCTGCTCAAGCTTCGCGGCTGAGGTCACTATCCAGTCGCTCTGGAGATCGAGCAGGAACCGCGTGTTCCTCGAAATCTGAAGCGCTAACTGGCTACTTAGCCTCTTAGAGTCGTCGTCGCTACTCATCCTAAACCCTAACCTTACTCCAAACCAGACGCACCGCTGCTACCGATTCTTGTCCGACTGAGAAAGCAAGCTTGCGGCGAATGCCTTGGTCGTGTCTGAGCACTTTCCGCTCACCCATAACCTTCGAGGCCGCACACTCCATCTCCTTGCCTGTCTGCTGCCGCCTGAGAAAGCGCTGATGACGCCATGGACCTCTGGGTGGCGGACGATAATGAGTCCTCCAACTTAAAACCCGCTAGTGAGGCTAATGCTTTTTACTTGTTCGCTTCCCGTTCATCGCCAAAGCCTCCACTCGTCAGAGAGTGAGGATTCCTTGTTGATAAGATGTGTCGATTGCGCGAAAGGGACACCGAGCTTCGCGAATGTCATGAAGGTTCTTGTGACGATGGGGATCCGCCTGAGGGCTCAATCCTTTCCAAGGAGTTTGGCCGAAGTGCGGGGTCCGGAGCACCGCAATCTCGCAGTGGAGTTGCTACGGAAGCTGTTGAGTGAGAGATCAAGGAGCGTGCCAGGCACGACGTCGTCCAAGCGCGCGCTTTCGCAGATCTCCGCGACAAGGTGGTGCAAGGTCATCGAAAGAGTTCATTCGACTCGCTGACGACACGAGGACGGCCGACAGCCGAGGCGAGCGGCTGGGTCTATCGCCCGATGAGATCGCGTTCTAGGACTCGCTGGGGCAGAACAAGAGAGCGCCGAAGAGATACTAGGTGAACCGACTTTTCGTGGGATCAGTCAAGAGCTAGTCGAGACCGTACGAGGCAATGCGTCCATGGACTGGACCTTGCGTGAGAACGTTCAGGCTTAGACACGTGTGTGTTTGAAGCGAATCTTGCGGAAGTACGGGTATCCGCCTGATCTGCAGGAGTCTGCGACGCACACTCTGTTGGAGCAGGCTGCCTTGTTGTCTGGGTAGTAGGTCGTCGCGTGAGCCGGCGCAATCGGTCGATATCCCAACAGATTGAAGAACAGTCGAACCCAATTCTGCAGTTCAGCCGCCATCAATTCTGAAGAACAGCCGTGGTCTATTTTGCAGTTCAGCCGAAGAACCGCTCTATAATGACCCATGGCAAGGCCGCTCCATCCGCGCTTCCTCGTGCCACGTCTGGAGGAAGCGCTACTCGACACACCGGTACTGCTCATCCACGGCCCAAGGCAGAGCGGCAAGACGACACTGGCGAAGTCCTTGGGCGAGCGGCACGGCCACAAGTACTTCTCACTGGATGACGACAACCTCCTGAGGATCGCACTCGACGACCCGGTCGGCTTCGTTAGGTCCCTGCCTGAGAAGGCGATTCTCGACGAGATCCAGCGAGCACCTGAGTTGTTCTCGACGATCAAACTTCTGGTCGACGAACAGCGGTCATCTGGCAGGTTCATTCTCACCGGCTCTGCCAACGTGCTGCTGGTGCCTCGACTGTCGGACTCACTGGCCGGCCGCATGGAGATTCAGCGCCTCTTCCCTCTCACGCAGTCCGAGCTGCATGGTGCACCATCTCGATTCATCGACGCGCTACTCGCCGGAGACTTCAAGGCCGGCGTGTTCGAGCCCCTTGGGCGCGAGCTCGTAAAGCGAGTTGTGGCAGGTGGATATCCGGCAGCGCTCGCCATGAACGGGCAGACGCGCCGCTCCGCGTGGTACGCCGACTACGTCGAGACTCAGGTTCAACGCGATGTGCGCGATCTGTCGCGGATACATGCCCTCGATGCGCTACCGCGTCTGCTCAGCGTCTCGGCGGCGAGCACCGGTCGCCTGGTGAACTTCGAGGAGTTGGCAAGTCCTTTCGAGATCAGCCGCAACACGATTCAGGACTACGTAGCCCTTCTCGAACGTGTCTTCCTGCTAGAACGCCTGCCTGCGTGGCACTCCAATCGGTTGAATCGCCTCGTGAAGCGGCCAAAGCTTCACCTCGGGGACACAGGGGTGGCGGCCGCCCTGCTGCGGGTCAAGGTCGAAGACCTACTTGAGCAGAGGCCGCTGTTCGGGCAGTTGCTGGAGACGTTCGTCTACCAGGAAGTCCGGCGCCAAGCTAGTTGGCGCGAAGACCGGCCGGCACTGTTCCACTTCAGGGACCGTGACCAATCTGAAGTCGACTTGGTGATCGAAGCCGGACCGAAGGCTCTAGCTGGGATCGAGGTCAAGGCCGCTGCATCGGTCAGAACTCACGACTTCAAAGGACTGCGCAAGCTGCGAGATGCTGTTGGAGCGGGTTTCAGAGCCGGCGCCTTGCTGTACGACGGAACGACGTTGAGTGAGGTCGAGGATCGGCTGTTCGCTGTGCCGATTCGCCTCCTCTGGGAACTGCGATGAAGTCAGCTGTCGGTTTGCGAGGAGACTCGTAGATGCCTAGTGACATAGACATCAACTTCGACTTTCGTACCGATGCCGGCGAGGGCAGGGACCCAGACAAGTACAGCCCCACCCTGCGCAGGTACCATCGCCTCCTCTGGAGCAGGTCGTTGCCGAGTGGCAAGCTGTTCGAGCTCGTCGACACCACTCCCGGCATCTATCTGCACCACCGCTCCGATGTCGGCGAGTTCAAGCTGTCCAGCGACTCTGTAGTCCCGTCGTTCCGCAAGCAACGGTCGCTTTCACACGCGATCAGCCACCTTCCACGCGGCCGCTTCGACCGCTTCATGCACATCGGGTACACCATCGGCGGGATGATGGTCTTTCCCAGCAACATGGTGAACCGCAAGATGACCATCAACGGCGCCCGAGGCTGTCATCCAAGGATCAAGGACCGCTTCGATCTCACTGTCGAATGCATCCGGCGCCACTACGAGGGCGGTGATAGCCCACTGAGCGATACTATTGCGCGCTACTCAGACTTCTTCGCCTTGTTCGAATCGTTCAAAGGCTACGTCGACTTCTTCTTGCTCCAGGACATCGTCAGCAAGGACTACAAGAGGATCAGGTCTCACATGCCGTTCTCGGGGTTCGATACATCTCCCCTGCCAAAAGGTCTCGCCGAGTATGCGAGCTACCTCGACCAGGCCGAGAGGTTCATACAGGCTCGCAATCGGAGGATCCTCGCCTCTCAGATTGAGGGCTCGCTATGGGCGAAGGCAGTCAAGTGGTTCGATTCGCGTAGAGCCTAGCTGCCCGGTTGACAGATTTAAGTCTCAATTAGTCCGCCAACCCTAGGCTGACGGCCATGAGAACGAACCGTGCAGTGATCGCAGGAACGGCGTTGCCGACGAGGAGCTTCTCGCCCGAAGCGGCGCGCGGTTGGGGCCTCGCAGTAGTCCTCGCCGCACTTCTGACACTCTCGGCTTGCAGCACATCGGGGCCGGCCGACTCCAACGTTCGGATAACGTCGCCCACGGTCTCGACCAGCGGCCAGCTGTCACTGCACGCGACGGCCACGTTCACGGTCAGCCTTCACGACCCGAACGGCGAGTACCTCCCCGAGAACCTGAGCTACACCTGGGCACTTGACGAGGAGCGCGGCACGTTCCTCTTAGACGGAGGCGGCGAGGAGACCGAGGTCACAACGACCGAAACCTCACTCCGGGTACGCGGAGACCGAGCGGGCGTGGAAACGGTGCGCGTCACCGTCGTCGACACCAGCACCGACACGACCATCGGGGTCGGCACGCTCCCGTTCGACATCACCTCCCCGAGCGATATTCCCTCGCTCTGCTTCGACTCGACGACGCTCTTCGTGCACTACAGCTACCCGCAGAACGTCGATACGATCGACCTGGCCACCGGAGAGAGAACCCTGCTGGCCGCGCATTTCTGGGGCAGTGACGTCTCGCGCGACGGTAATTGGGTCGCGGGCATCAAGCAAAGAAGCAACAACAATAGCGAGATCGTGATCATCAGGTGCGACCGCACGGGGCTGCGGTACCTGACCGACGGGAGCCACCAAGACTACGCCCCGAAGTTCTCTCCCGACGGTCGCTTGGTCTACTTTCTGCGCGTGGGCATCCCGGACCCATCGTCGGACTTACCGTACTCGGGCTATCAAGAACTCTGGGTCGCCGACCTCGCGAATGGTGAACTGACCAAGGTCACGCACCTGATGGGCGAGTCGATATTCGTTGGCGAGTTCGCCATCTCCCCGGACGGCCAGACGATAGTGATCGAATACGCGGTGATCACCAAACCACCACGCGGCGGCAACATCATCGACGCCAGCATCGGCACCATTCCGGCGGGCGGCGGTGCGCTGACTACGCTCATGCATCTCGGCCATTACAGCCGCGTGATGGACTTCGACTGGTCTCCCGATGGCAATGACATCATCTTCTCAGCCAGATGGGGGACCCCGGAGGGCGTAGTCCTCGGCAACGGCATCTACCGCATACACCCCACGGCAGGGAGCGGACCCGAGTTGGTCCTGCCTAACCCGGCACCGGACTCGTTGCCGCCGCGCAACCCCCAGTACTACGCCGGCGGCACCCGCATCGCCTTCGACGGCCGAGCGAACGGACAGAACCAGGACGAGGTCTGGAGCATCGACGCCAACGGTGGCGACTTGACGCAGATGACTTCCGGCCTCGGCGAGGTTGCCTACACCGGGCTCGTTGGGATCTGGGGGCCTTAGTGAGCGGTCGATGACGCATGGGCGCCTTACGCTATTCAATGCTCGGGGCGCCAGCCGTCTTCCTGTCAGCCGTCAGTAAGCTCGCGAGACTGCGTTAGAGCATCCGGGGTAACCACAGGGACGCGAGAGCAGCGCATGCTGCTCGACGGTCCGCGACGCGAAACGCCGCTCTCCGCGGCGCTCGCGCAGGGCGAGCTACCGTGAGCACTGCGTAGACTCGGCGCATGGGACTCCTGACCTTCAGCATCAACGTCACTCTCGACGGCTGCGTCGATCACCGGGAGGGGATCGCCGACGACGAGACACACGCCTTCTTCACTCACCTGATGGACGAGAGCGGGGCGATGCTGTGGGGCCGCGTCACCTACGAGATGATGGAGAGCTACTGGCCGGCGGTAGCACGAGGCGAGGTAGAGGCGCCACCGGCGGTACGCGATTGGGCCCTCAAGCTCGAGGTGAAGCCGAAGTACGTGGTGTCGTCGACACGAACCGACTTCCCGTGGACCAACAGCCACCACATCGCCGGTGACCTCCGCACGGGTGTAGAGAAGCTCAAGGACGCGACCCCGGCCGGCGTGCTCCTCGGCAGCGGCACGCTCGCGGCCGAGCTGGACAGGCTCGACCTCATCGACGAGTACGTCTTCCTCGTCCACCCCAGGATCGTCGGCCACGGCCCGACCCTCTATCAGAGCGGCCTGCCAAGCACTCGACGGCTCGAGCTCGTCTCGGCGAAACCGCTTCGCAACGGGGCTGTCGTCATGCGCTATCGGCGCGCGGACTGATTCGGAGCAGACGCTTAGATGAGAACCCCCCAGAAGCCGAGGCACGGTCAACCTCGCCCAGCAGCCGAAGGTTGAAGGACCCTTCGCATGGCGAGCAGTCCCAGCACCGGTCCGATGGCTAGGAACAGTAACGGCCATTGAGGTGAGAGTCGCGTCGAGGCGGCAGTCAGCACCTGGATGCTCGGGATGGTGATGGCGAAGCCGATGCAGTTGACGATCGTCAGCGCCGAGCCTCGTATCTCCGGGCGGGCGCTCCGAGCTACCAGGGTCGAGAACTGCGGCGAGTCTGCGACGACAGCGAAGCCCCAGACGAAGAGCAGCGCGAGGTAGAGCGGGAACGGCGCCAGATGGACCAAGGGAGAAGCCAGGCACAAAGCACCCGAGACGGCCAATGACGTAGCTGCCACCACCGCGCTCCCCCGCCGCAGCGCGAGGTAGCCACCCACGACGCAGCCGAGACCGCCCATGGCGATGACGCCGAAGGCCAGAGCGGAAACCGTCGTCGGCTCCACCACCTGGGCGCCCGCCGACAGCCTGGCGCTCAGCGCCACCGGAACGAAGGCCCAGAACGCGTACAGCTCCCACATGTGACCGAAGTAGCCGAGTGCCGCAGCCCTGAAACCGGGCTCCCTGAAAGCCGCCACGATCGCCCCAGGTTGGAACGAGCCGCTCCGGCGACGGTACGGACCATCGCCTACACCGATCCGAACGGCCAACCCGCCGGCGATGGACAACAGCGAGGTCGTGATCAGGACCATCTCCCACGGCAGCGTGCCCACGTTCGCCCGCACGAGGTGAGGCAGGGCCGTTCCGATGACCAGAGCACCGACCAGGTATCCGAGGGCGCGACCCAGGCCGGCCCCGAACCAGTCGGCCGCGAGCTTCATTCCTACCGGGTAGACGCCGGCCAAGAAGAAGCCGGTGCCGAAGCGCAGCAGCAGCGCCGCTGAGTACTCGCTCAGGCCTAACGATCCAGCCCAGCCGAAGCCGAGGGCGCCTGCTCCGTTGAACAAGGCGCCCAGGACGGCGGACACCAGGAAGACGCGCGACGGCGAGAACCGGTCGGACACCAGAGCGACCGCGTACACCAAGGTGCCGACGATGAAGCCGAGCTGCACCGCGGTCGTGATGGCCCCGAGGGCGCCAGAGTGCGCCCCTGCCGCGCGAGCGATGTCGTCGACCACCGCGTTCCCTGCGAACCACATGGAGGTGCCGGCGAACTGAGCCGCCACGATGACAGGCAGAGTGTGGCGCGGGGCTGGAGACTCCAGCGGTGTGGCGCTCGACTCTCGCCCCTGTGAGCTCGTCCGTGACACTATCGCTCTCGATCCTGTCTTCCGTTAACCATACCGGAACGCGCTCTCGGCGTCGGAGAGCCGCATGCCAGCCATTCTGCTAGACTTCGTGCCCCTGTAGACTGGCGGAGCGCCGCTGATCCCCCTCAGGCTGTATCGTTCCTCCACCGGCACACGCCATCCGCTTTGCAAAGCCGGACCTTGCTGAGGAAGGTTGAGGTTGACCGTGAGCATCGCGGCCGAGAAGCTCCTGGGTTCCTGGTCTGGTGACTACCGCTTGTGGCTCGGGCCCGGCGAGCCGGTCAGAGAGTCGACGACCAAGGCCGTCGTCACGGCGGCGGCAGCGGGTCGGTTCCTCGTCATCACCTACACCTGGACCGAGTCGGGGAAGCATCACGACGGGGTCCTGACGGTCAGGCTTGCGGAGGAGCCGGGCCCCGTCGACATGGTGTGGATAGATTCGTTCCACACCATGGGCGGCTTCATGCAGTTCGCGGGCAGCAAGACCGCCGCCGGGAGCATCGAGGGAACCACCAAGTGGTCGGTTGGAGACGGCCCGGATTGGGGCTGGCGCATCGTGGTCTCTGGCCCTGACGAGGGACAGCTTCTGATCCGCATGTACATCGCGACACCTTCCGGCGAGGAGTCGCCGGCGGTCGAGGCGCGCTACGTACGCTAGGCGGCGCCTTCAGGCTGAAGTAGACGCCCAACGGGCGACCTGTCGGTAGCTTCGCTCAGTGCCGCCGCTCCACCGCGAACCAGCCGAGCGCCCGCAGCATGACCGAGTAGAAGGACGGCTCGAGAACGCTCTCGACCTCTCTCCAGCCGTCCTCGACCAGGCTAGAGGCGTACTCGCCGCAGGCGGCGAGCGCCCCGCAACTCTCGATGACCGCCGTGACCTGCGCGACGGTAGGTTCGTCCTGCGGGCAGGCAGACAAGGTCCGCCAGAGCCACTGCCGGCGCCGAAGCGGCAGCCTGCCCATGGCGTAGGCGACGGGCAGCGTGACGAGGCCGTTCCTGACGTCCTCTCCTCTGCTCTTCCGGTCTCCTTCGAAGCCGGTCAGGTTCAGCACGTCATCTCTGACCTGGAACCCGAGCGCCATCGCTTCCAGGTACGTGGAGAGCGCCGCGATCTGCTCGTCGTTCGCCCCGCCGGCCAGCGCTCCCATCGCAGCCAGGCACGACACCGGCGCCGCCGTCTTCAGGCGGTAGGCAGCGAGTACGCGTCTGGTCAAGGCGCCTGCCTCGCCGGTCGCGACCACCTCGGGCATCTGGTCCCCTAGCCCGGCGAGATCGAGCGCCTGACCAGCGTGACCCGCGCGCAGGGCCAGGAAGTAGAGCTCGTAGAGCCGCAGCTGCTGCTCTTTGGTCAGGTCGTTGTCCGCCAGGATGCGCTCGGCCAGGAAGTAGGCCGCGGTGCCGGCGTTGATGGCCCGCGCCTCGCCGTGCAGAACGTGGGCGGCGGGTCCTCCGCGCCGGACGGCCGACCGGTCCTGCACGTCGTCGACCATCATCGAGCCCACGTGCAGGAGCTCGGGCGCCGCCAGCCAATCGACGTAGTCGCGTGAGTCCCCTCCGACGGCGTCGCAGCACACGAGCGCCGCGTACGAACGCCACGCTTTGCCACCGCGGTCCGCGATCTCGCGCATGGGGGTGATCAGGTTGGCGGTCAGCGTCGGCAGGTCGACCCCGTCCATCAAGCGGTCACGGCTCTTCGCCGCGATCAGGAGCCGCATCTGCTCGTAGCCAGGGTCCCGCGGCACGACGCGATCTAGCGCCGACCTCACCGCCTGGCCGACCGCGGTGCTGAGCGAGGTGAGGTCGTCGATCACACCGAAACCCGTTCTCTCGACGAACGCCCTTCCGCTCACGGGGCGCCCGAACGCGGTGCCCCGCACGCGGCAAGACCCCTCCCAGAACGCCGGCCTGGCGATCACGGTCATGAACTCCTGATCGGGCACCGTCGCTTCGACCACCAGGTCGAGGCCGAGCCTTGCGGTTCGGAGCCCGTAACGCATCGGGTACTCCTGGAACGTGCGGGAGCTGCACCAGGGCTCGCCGCAGGTCAGGTCGAAGTCTTGGGACTTGCCGTGCGTTCCGTCGGCCGACACGATCAGGAGCTGCTTCTCCACTCGCGCGCCGGTTGTCAGGCTGAACGCCTCGTAGGCGCAGAGATCCGTGCCGTCGTCGAGCTGGACGGCCAGCCAGCTCCAGGCTAAGTCCTCGGCCCTCTCCTGAGCCGGCTCGCGCCGGGCAGCCGCTGGTTCGCGCAGCGCGGCCGGCGACCCCTCACCGACCGAGCCGGTGAACTCGCGGTCGTACCAGCCCTGCCCGCGCTCGACGGTAAGCGTCTCGCCCCCGGCCCGGAGGGTTCCTTCTACCAAGCACCGCGGGATCGAGAAGTAGAAGGTCTCCCCGCTGCCGAGACCCCTGATGAGGCCGTCACCGCCATGACGAACCGGCTCCTTGGTCGGTCGGAAGACGAGGTCGCAGCCGTATCCGCCGCTCGCGTCGCCGAGCTCGAGCCGGTAGCCACCGTCGCTCTCCCAGGACAGCCGGCAGTCGCCGTACCCGAGGTCCAGCTCCAGCTCGCTGACCATCACCGGACCCGCGAACGGTCGGTCGGGCAACGGCACCACTCCCCGCCGCAGCACCTCGACCACCGCCCTGTCGATCCAGTCGTCGTAGGCGAGCTCCTTGGCGAGGAGGTTCTTGAGGCCGATCGCGGGCGCATCGGGGTCGACGCGGGAGTCCTTGTGGTAGATGCCCAGCCCGAGGTCCGTCAGCGCCCAGGTGAGAGCGTGGCCGTGTCGGGGTGCCCCGTCGGCCTCATGGCGTCCGGTCACGGCCCTGAAGAACGACGCGAACAGCGAGAACTCTCGGCCGCCGGCGCTCAGATGGCCGTGGAAGTACCACCACTGGAGCCCTGCCGTCGCTTGCGGCAGGTCGAGGTCCCGGAACCCCAGCGTCTGCGGTGGAGGCCAGTGGTGCTGAACGACGTGAACGCCCACCTCGCAACCCCTCCCTAAACCATCTCGAACCGCTTACTCGCGAACTGAAGGACGGCCTTAGGTTAGTGGATGGGTGTCAAAGAGTCGTCAACGTCTACGCGCGCATGGCGGCACGGCGATTCTCGGCCTTCCGACTGCCGGTGCGATCTCAACGCCTACGCCCGCGTAGCCGCAGGCCCAGATCACCTACGTCTTCGAATCGCGCCGGGACCTCCGCCTCTGTGCCCCTTCGGCGCTACGCCACATGCTAGGTCCAGAGGCTGGACCACGGTCCGGCACAGAGGAGGAAGCCTGATGAAAGCCCTCGTATTTCACGGTCCAGGACGCAAGTCGTGGGAGCAGGTCCCCGACCCCGTGATCATCGACAACACCGACGCGATCGTGCGGATCGACGCGACGACAATCTGCGGCACTGACCTGCACATCCTCAAGGGCGACGTGCCAGCCGTGACGGACGGCCGCGTCCTCGGGCACGAAGGCGTCGGCACCGTCACGCAGGTCGGCGACGGAGTGCGCCGCGTCAAGGTCGGCGACCGCGTGCTGGTCTCTTGCATCAGCTCCTGCGGCACCTGCCGCTACTGCCGTGAAGGCCACGCCGGCCAATGCCTAGGTGGCGGCGGCTGGATCCTCGGCCACAAGATCGACGGCACCCAGGCCGAACAGGTCCGCGTGCCCTTCGCCGACCTCTCCACCTACCCGATCCCGGACGGCGTCAGTGACGAACAGGTGCTGATGCTCGCCGACATCTTCCCCACCGCCTACGAGGTCGGCGTCCTCAACGGACGGGTCAAACCCGGCGACGTCGTCGCCATCGTGGGGGCCGGGCCCATCGGACTGGCTGCCATCGCCGGCGCCAAGCTCTTCAACCCGGCCAAGATCGTCGCCATCGACATCGCCGACAGCCGCCTCGAAGCCGCCAAGTCCTTCGGAGCCGACCTCACCATCAACAACTCGCGCGAGGACGCCCTGGCGATCGTCAAGTCGCTGACCGGTGGGCTCGGAGCCGACGTCGCGATGGAAGCCGTCGGCGTACCAGCCACCTTCGAGCTCTGCGCCGCGCTCATCCGCCCGGGAGGCCACGTCGCCAACATGGGCGTGCACGGCGTCCCCGCCACCCTGCACCTCGAAGACCTGTGGATCCGCAACGCCACCATCACCACCGGGCTGGTCGACGCCTACTCCACCGACACCCTGCTCAAGCTCATCGGCCACGGCCACCTCGACGTCACCCCGATGGTCACACACCGCTTCGCATTGGGCGACATCATGAACGCCTACGACGTCTTCTCCAACGCCGCCGACACCGGCGCGCTCAAGGTGGTGCTCAAGGCCTGAGGCGAGAGTAGGAGCTCGCTTCCGAGCTCGTGACCAACCTGGCGCCCGGGACGGTTCCGGGCGCCAGGTTCGTGTCTAGCTAGGGTTCAACGCTTACATGACGGGGCTCGGAGCAGCTCAGGTCCCGCTGGCAGCCAGCCGCAGCGTGGTGATGCAGGTGGGGCTGTCCAGATGCGTCGTGATGACGCCGGCCGTGCGGTAACCGTCGACCTCGAAGCTGATCAGCAGCGCTTGGCCGCGCGGCAACCACAGATCGATGAACCCGTTGGCCTGCGTCTGCCTCACCTCGTCGATGACGATCGTGCCGTCGGCGAGCTCCGCCCTGACGCGCATCTGGACGCCGACCAGCTCGCCCTGACATCCGGACATGTAGTGCGTCTGGCAGGGATGCGTGTTGACCACGTACGGCGCTATCGAGACCAGCATCTCGTCCTCGGGCAGAGGGACCTCGACGCTCGCCCCGTCAGGGAACGAGAAGTGCACCGCTGTAGACGTGACGTAGCTGGTCAGCGCCTCGCCCTTCCAGGCGTTGGCGAGGTCCATGGCCGTATGGGCATCGATGTCGGCGAGAGCGGCGGGCGAGGGCTGCGGGAGCTGCGCCGAAGCGAATGCGCCTAGAAGCAGCGACGCGGCGAAGAGGGCAGCTCGAACGGCTCGGCTACGGGAGGTCATGACCATGACCGGACACTAGACTTTGCGGTGGGTGCTAGGACAGGGACGAATGCCGCGGGGCGGCCCTGGGCGCGCGATCCTACCCGCCCGACTTCCCAGGCAACGACCGCGCGGCGTTCTCGATCGCCGACCGGATCGCGTTGCGCACCGCGTAATCCACGATCGTCGTGCCGGTACGCCCCACCCGCAGGTTCGTCATCACGTTCGCCATGTTGATCGAGACGTTGCCCTGCGAGGCCTGAGCCACACCCCTGCCGATCGCCATTATCTCCGCCGTGTTCGTGTCCACGAAACGGATCTCCACCGCGACCCTGGCCGTGACGGTCTCGGCAGCACCGCCGAAGATGCCGAGCACTCGCCCTCCCCCACCCGTCGTCTGGACGCCGAACTCCGAGATGCTGCCGAGGACCAGCAGCTCGGCGCCTTCGATGCGGCCCACCGCTGCGGCGGTGGCCGGGTTCACCCGCCCCGACTGGGCCAGGTCCTGCTCGAAGAGCACCTTGTCGATCTCAGCGCGTTCGGTGATGCGGAACTGCTGGCTCTCGTACGCCTCGGCGATGAAGATGTCGGCTACGCCGGAGCCGAGCTCGCGGTAGAAGTCATCACCCTCGCTGGACAGGTCGACCGAGCCGATCCTGACGCTGCCGGCGCCGACGGTGAAGCTCGGGACGGCGATGATGTAGCGCTCGAGTCGCGGTACGGGGTCGAGGGTGAACGGGCGGAGGTCGGTTGTTGCTGTGTCTTCCATCGTGATCGCAGGGGTGCAGGCGGTCAGCATGAGGAGAATCGCGATGGTTAGGCGAGGCGCGTACTTCACGGTGAGGAATATAGCCGGCGTCAATGAGACTCTTACCCAGAGGGTTGAGCTACGAACTCAGGCTCTCGCGGCAGCCGTGAGTCTCCAGGCGGACATCAACTCGTGATGAAAGGGTTTTCGACCACCAGAGCGTTGAGCTTCTGACCGTGCTGCAAGTCTTCCGAGAGCAGGGTCCTCGACCCGGTCGCGAGAGCCGACTCCAGAATCAACGCGTCCCAGAAGGAGACGAACTCCCTCGAAGCGCGAGCTGCATCCTGCAGAACGAGCTCGGTGTCAGCAGTGATCGCCGAGAGGCGGGCCAGCTGTCTTAGCACAGCCAACGCCTCTGGGATCGGCAAAGGCGTCGAGAGCTTCCTCGTGACGGCGACGAAGAACTCCTGCATCACCTGAGTACTGATCACCAAGCTGCCATCTGACACATGTCTTGCGAACAGCGCCCGGGCGATGGTTCGCTTCTCCGGAGCCGCATTGTCGAAGAGGTAAACGAGCACGTTGGTGTCGAAGAAGACGCGCTCCTTCTAGCGCCCGTGCAGCTCGTCTCGTGTCCAACGAGGTCCGTCGTGCCGCGACTCGACCGAGTCAGAAAGATCGAGGATCGCGCGAGCCGCCTAATCGCGTTCGGAGCTGTTCCCGGCATATGCCTCCAAGAACTCGCTCAGCACGGTGTTCACCGAGGTGCCCTGCTCCAAAGCGCGGATGCGCGCGCGACGAAGGGTCGCTTCGTCAACGGCGATGGTCAGGTTCTTCAAGCCGACACCTCCCGTTCGTGTAACACGGGTTCAGTGTAGCTCGACCGATCTGGACGCCCTTGCACGACTAGGAAGGTTGGTCGCAAGCACCGTTGCTAGACTGCGTCCCACGGCCTGAACGGAGAAGTCATGCTCCACCACGTCGAGATCTACGTAAGCGACTTCGAACGCTCCATAGCGTTCTGGACGCCCTTCCTTGCCCACCTAGGCTACGAGCCCGACCGTTGGTCCGGCGGGATGAACTACGTCAAGGCGGACGAGGCGTACCTCTGCTTCCTGCCGGCTCCTGACGAGCACGTCGCGGCCGGTTACCACCGCAAGCGCGTCGGGCTCAACCACCTCGCGTTCAAGGGGCGGTCACGGCAGCATGTCGACGAGATGGCCGCGTGGGTGCGAGAGGCCGGCTACACCCTCCTCTACCAAGACCGCCATCCATACGCCGGCGGGCCCGGCTACTACGCCTTGTTCTGCGAGGATCCGGACAGGATCAAGGTCGAGGTGGTGGCGCCCGCCGTGAGTTGAGGACCACAGATGGGGCACAGTTGCTCAAGCGCCACCGGAGATCACTTGGAGACTCTGCAAGACGATTTGAACGAGTTTGTCGGGTTGTTGATCTCTCACGGAGTTGAGTACGAAACAAGACCGCGTCCGGAAGTGCCACCGACCCAGCCGACGTAGACCGGCTGCGCTCAGTCGCCGACCAAACCGACAACGAATGAGCGCCTCGAGCAGGATCGCCCTTCTCGCAGCCTAGGCTTCTCCGGTCACGGACAGTGATGGTCTTGTGCCGACGGCGTGAATCTCGCCCTGCAATATCTCTCGCGCCAAGCCACTTGACGTGCACCATCACTTGCACTAGCATGCCGAAAACAACCTAGGCGGTTCAGATGTCCATGGCTTTGAAGAAGGCGGTAGCGGACTACCCCAACGCGCTCACCGAGGCCGACCAGCGCCTCGTTCGCGTGCTGCTCGGCAACCTCACCGAGTCGGCGTTCCTCTCGGCCGCCGAGCTCTCGCGCCGCGCCGGCGTGCATCAGGCCACTGCCGTGCGGCTGGCGCAGAAGCTCGGCTTCACCGGTTACCCGGAGCTGCGGACCGCGCTCCAGGCCGAGCTCGTCAGCACGTCCGAGCCTGCCGAGCGCGTGCGCAAGCGGCTGAGCCAGATGGAGAACGACATCCTGGGACCGCTGGTCGCGAGCGAGGCCGAGGCGCTGCTGGAGCTGCCCCGGCACGTGCCGCAAGAGCAGCTCGAAGCCGCAGCCAGGCTGGTCATCGAGGCCGAGCGCGTGCTCCTCTTCGCCCGCGGCCACGCCACGGCGCTGGTCGAGCTTCTCGACAGGCGCCTGCGCCGGTTCGGCTTCGACACGCTGGCTCTGCCCTACGAGGGCCGCGATCTGGCCGAGCACCTGCTGACGCTGCGCAAGACCGACCTGGTTATGGGCTTCGCCCTGCACCGCACGCCTCCTGGACTCCTGCCGCTGCTCAAACATGCCCAGACCATCGGCGCTCCGACCCTGGTGGTCAGCGACCTGCTCGGCCCACTGCTCAGACCTCAACCGACCCTGCTGCTGTCAGCGCCACGCGGCGAGGAAGCCGAGTTCCAGACCCTATCCGTGCCGATGACCCTCCTCAACGCCCTGGTCCTCACCATCGCGCGGCTCGACGAAGACCGCACGCTCAGAGCGCTCGATAGATTGGCCGACCTCATCGAGCTCTTCTCGGAAGACCACGGGAACGGGTCGGATCCCGAAGGAGGAATGCCATGATCAAGAGGCTCCTGGCTACTGGCATGCTGACGGCCTTACTCGCCTTCGGCGCAGCGCAGGACTACGACGCCATGGACGTCGAGGCGCTCTACGCGGCGGCGAGGGCCGAGGGCTCGGTCGTGGTCTACTCCTTCACGAGCCGCATCTACAGCGTCGAAGCGGCGTTCGAGGCCGCCTATCCCGGCGTCGACCTGGTGCCGTTCGACATCTCGTCGACCGAGCAGATCGCGCGCATCAGCTCGGAGCTGAGCGCCAACGTGCGCAACGCCGACGTCACCTACATCTCCGACGCGCCAGTGGTCCTCACCGAGCTCGTCGCCAGGGGCTACCTCGTCGGGTACGTGCCGCCCGCCTTCGCCGACCTGATCCCCGACGAGTTCGAGGGCCCGCTGCTCGGCCACCGCCTCTCTACCAAGGTCCTCATGTACAACGAGGAGGCGTACCCCGACGGCAGCCCGATCGCCAACCTGTGGCAGCTGACCCTGCCTGAGTGGCGCGGCAAGGTCGTGATGGTCGATCCGCTGGTGCGCGGCGACTACCTCGACCTCATGACCGAGATCGTGCTGCGCTCCGACGAGATGGCCGCCGCGTACCAGGCCCAGTTCGGGCAGCCGATCGCCCTCAGCGGCGGAGCGAGGAACGCCGGCGAGCAGTTCATCATCGACCTCTTCGCCAACGACCTGGTGCTGGTCAACAACACCGACGCCGTCAACGCCGCCGTCGGCGCCATCGGCCAGACCAGCCCGCCGGTGGGCTTCACCTCGTACAGCGATCGCCGCGACAACGAGGACGAGGGCTGGGCGCTGCAGGTCTCGAACGAGACGGTGCCCTCGCCGGGCATCCTCTTCCCCGCCTACCTCGCCATCCTCAGCAACGCCCCGCACCCGGCCGGCGCGCGCCTGTTCATCCACTTCATGATGGGCGACGACAGCGACACGGGCGGCGCGGCCACCGCGCCCTTCTACGTGCCGGGCGACTACCTGACCCGCACGGACCTGGCGCCGCATCCGGACGCCATCCCGCTCACCGAGTTCAACGCCTGGCGCATGGATCCCGTCGCCAGCGCGGAGATCCGCCAGCAGGTCGGCGACCTGATCCTCACGCTGCAGTAGGGACGCGTTCTTGATCGCGACACAGGCAGCGAGACGCCAGCGTCGAGGCCGGCCAGGACTCTGGCTCGGCCTCGGCCTGGCGTCACTGCTCGTCTTCCTGGTGCTGGTTCCTCTGCTGAGGATCCTGCTTGTCACGCTCGAAGACGGCGGCCTGAGCGTGTGGCGCGACGTCCTCACGGGCAGCATCGCGCGCAACCTCTTCTGGTTGCCGCTGCGCAACACGATGCTGATCGGCCTCCTGGTCGGCCTCGGCTCGACGCTGATCGGCGGGTTCCTGGCCTGGCTGGTGGTGCTGACCGACGTGCCAGGCCGCCGCCTCATCGGCACCCTGGCGAGCCTGCCGTTCGTCATCCCGAGCTTCGCGATCGCCCTCGCCTGGCAGGTGTTCTTCCGCAACCAACGCGTCGGAGGCTCGGTCGGGATACTCACCGAGCTGGGCATGAGCGTGCCCGACTGGCTGGCCTGGGGCTTCCTGCCCATCGTGCTGGTGCTGATCGCGCACTACTTCGCGCTCTCCTACATGCTCATCGCCGCCGGCCTGTCATCGGTGGGGGCCGAGCTCATCGAGGCAGCCGAGCTCACCGGCGCCCGGCGCGCTCGCATCCTGCGCGACGTGACCCTCGCCGTCGTCACGCCTTCGATCCTGGCCGGCGGGCTGCTGGCCTTCGCGGAGGGCGTCAGCAACTTCGCCACCCCAGCGCTGCTCGGCCTGCCGGTCCGCTACCACACGCTCTCCACCCGCCTCTACGGGATGATCTCGACCGGCCAGGTCGAGCGCGGCTACGTGCTTGCCATCCTGCTGATCGTCATCGCGGCGGCGATCCTGTGGGTCGGCAACCGCTACGTGCGCGGCCGCCGCTCCTACGCGACCATCACGGGCAAGGGCTCGCGCATACGCCGCTTCGCGCTCGGGCGCTGGCGCTGGCCGCTGTTCGGCGCGGCGCTCGGCATCTGCCTCTTCACCACGGTGCTGCCGGGGCTAGCGCTGCTGCTGTCCAGCCTCTCCCAGCGGCGAGGGTCGGTGCTGTCCGGCCTGACGCTGCACTACTGGCTGGGCGCGTCGGATCCCGGCATCGCGCAGGGGCAGGCCGGAGTGCTGCGCAACCCGCAGGTGCTCTCTGCGATCAGCACCACCATTCTCTTGGGCCTGGTGGCCGCTGTCGTGGCCGTGCTCCTTGGGCTCCTGCTGGGCTACGTCACCTCGCGCCTCAGGGGCAGTTGGCTGGCCGACCTGATCAGCCAGCTCGCCTACCTGCCGATACTGATCCCCGGCATCGCGCTGGGAGCGGCGTACATCGCGCTCTTCGGCCAGTCGCTCGGACCGCTACCGGCGCTGTACGGCACCTTCGCGCTGCTGGTCATTGCCGGCGCGGCGTACAACCTGCCGTTCTCCTCCCAAGCCGGCGCCGCCGCCATGAACCAGGTGTCCGGCGACCTCGAGGAGGCCGCCAGGCTCAGCGGCGCCCGCCTCGTACGGCGGCTGAGGGACATCTTCGTGCCCCTCACCGCTCCGGGCCTGATCGCCGGCGGCGTGCTGGTGTTCGTCAAGATGGTCCGCGACCTCTCGCTGGTGGTGCTCCTCTACACCCCGGCCACGCCGCTGCTGTCGGTGACGGCGTTCAGGTACGCCAACGAGGGGTTCCTGCAGTTCGCCAACGCCATCACGATGATCATCGCCACCATCTCGGTAGCCATGACGCTGCTGGCGCAGTACCTTCAAGGGAGGAGTCAGAGATGGGCCAAGCGGTGAGCGTGCCTTCCCCGGAGCCCGCCGCGGCGCTAAGCGGGCAACCCCGACCGGGGAGGGGCATCAGCGTCCACGGGCTGGACAAGTCGTTCGGGGACGGGGTCAAGGCGGTATCCAACGTCAGCTTCTCGGTGCCGGAGGGCTCCTTCCTGGTGCTGCTGGGACCCTCGGGCTGCGGCAAGACGACGATGCTGCGCATGCTGGCAGGCCTCGAGCATCCGACCGGGGGCGAGATCTGGTTCGACGGCACGCTCGTCGCCAGCGGCAGCACCACGCTGGACCCGGCCAAGCGCGACGCCGGCCTGGTGTTCCAGAGCTACGCCCTCTGGCCCCATATGACGGTGCGAGGCAACGTAGAGTGGCCCCTCAAGGTGGCAGGCTGGCCCAGCGCGAGACGCACGACCAAGGCGAACGAGGTGCTGGCCATGCTCGGCATCCGTGACCTGGCCCAGCGCTACCCCAACGAGATCTCGGGAGGCCAGCAGCAGCGCGCCGCCATCGCCAGGACGCTCGCGCCGGGCCCGAAGATCCTGCTGTTCGACGAGCCGCTGTCGAACCTAGACGCCAAGCTGCGCCTCGAGATGCGCACCGAGCTGCTCAGGCTCCACCGCGTGACCGGAGCCACCAGCGTCTACGTCACGCACGATCAGATCGAGGCGATGACGATGGCGAGCCACGTGGCAGTGATGAACCGCGGCGTGCTCGAGCAGTTCGGCTCGCCCGAGGAGCTGCTGTCCTCGCCGGCCAGCGCGTTCGTCGCCACCTTCCTCGGCACGCCACCGGGCAACCTGCTGCCCGTCGGCGTCGAGTCGGGCCGCTACCGCTTCGCGGACCTCGACCTCGGCCCCGCCAGCGGACACGGCACCTCGCGACAGCTCCTGTACCGCTCCGAGGACCTTTCGGTCCACGACGAGAGGCGCCCCGCGACCCTGCCCATCGAGCTGGCCGAGGTCACGCCGATGGCCGGCCGCTTCGTCGTCACCGGCTTCCATCAGAGCCAGCGGCTCACCGCCGTCGTCGACCGGCGCCCCAGCGCGACGCTCGGCTCCACCGTCTACCTAGCCTTTCCCCAAGCGCCCGCGGCTGTCTTCGATGACGAGGGGGCGCGTGACGCGTGAGGCGCCTTCTGTTCGTGCGTCACGGCGAAACCGTCTGGAACACCGAAGGGCGCCTGCAAGGTCAGGAGGACGTCCCTCTGTCGGCTCGCGGCATCGAGCAGGCGCGCGCCCTGGCGCCCATCGTGCAGGCGTTCAGCCCTGTCACCGTCGTCGCCTCCGATCTGCAGCGCACGCGGCAGACGGCTGAGGCGCTCGGCTACCCCGAGTACCAGCTCGACTCACGTCTGCGAGAGGCGCACCTCGGCTCCTGGGTCGGGCTGAGCGCCAGCGAGCTGTTGCTCTCCGACGCCGACGCCTACCTGGCGTGGCGCGACGGGATCCTGACCCCACCCAACGGCGAATCGTTCTCTCTCCTGGTGGAGCGGGTGCGCGAAGGCCTAGAACCACTTACCCGCGAGCCAGGTCCGCTGCTCATCGTCACCCACGGCGGCGTTGTCCGCGCCGCGCTCGCGCTACTGCTCGGCATCAGTCCCGATCGGGTCGTGGCCGTCAGCCCCGCCAGCCTCACCATCATCGATCTGCCGGCCGACACTACGCACGGCTCGGAGCCGGTCGGGTTGAGCAGCGGCGCCAGGCTGCACAGCCTGAACATCACGGGTTACAGTGCCTTGGGGCCCGCGCCGGACTAGGTGTCTGGAACCTAAGACCTCAGCTCGCCACGTTCCCGAGCGACGGGCAAGCCCCACCCTCGCCTTATCGCCGCCATCCGCAGCCCGAAGCACACCAGACCTCCAGCCAACGCCGTGATGACGATCGGCAGGTCGAGTAGGTGACCGGCGACCACGACGACGGCTCCTGCCAGCGCCGCGACGGCGTAAAGATCGGCCTTGAGGACCGCGGGGATCTCTGACAGCAGCACATCGCGCGCGACGCCCCCACCGATCCCCGTCAGCATCCCGAGCAGCGCCGCCATGACTGGGCTCAGCCCGAACGCCAACGCCTTCTGAGTCCCGGCGACGGCGAAGAGGGCGAGGCCCATCGCATCCAGCATCCGCACGGGCTTGCCGAGCCGCTCGATCAGCGCCGGCCACATGAAGTTGAGCAGCCCCGCCGCGACGGCAACAGCCAGGTAGCGCCAGTCGACGAGGGCGGCGGGCGGCACGGCTCCGATCAGCACGTCGCGCGTGATGCCGCCGAAGGTGGCCGCCGCGAACGCCAGCACCAGCACACCGAAGAGGTCGAGCCTGCGCCTGATGCCCGCCATCGCACCGCTGAGCGCGAACGCGAAGGTGCCGCCGAGATCCAAGACGAGCACCAGCGTACGCAACAGTTGATCCGAGACCAGCGGCTCTACCAGGGGCACGCAGCCACTCTATCCGTCAGGCAGTAGTCAGACGCTGCTCAACGACCGTAACGCTCGAAACGCGTCCACGGCCACGCCTCGATGAGCCACGCGAGGACCGCGTCGGCGAGCGAAGTATCCAGCTCGCTGCGGTCTGCACGGACCCAAGACTGCACGCTGACGTCAGATTCAGGTGAGCGGCTCGGGTAGAGGTAGACGCAGCCGATCACGTCGCCGTCTTCAGGGTCGAGCACCGTGAACGTGAAGCCTCTCCTCGCGGCGAAGTCTGCGGCGTGACGGTTCAGGTCCGCGAGGTTCGCCTCGAGGCTCATCCCTTCGAGCGGTGGCCATCTGCCGTCCGGGTAGCCAGGAGTGTTCCTGATGTGCTCGATGCTCGAGGTCCACGCCGCGAGATCGGACTCGTTGTGCTGCGGTCCGAGCGGCTCGAGTCGGAACCGTTCGGTCGCCAGGTATGTGGGCGGGGCGAAATCAGACGGCACGAAAGAGCTCGAGGGCATGATGGACTGTAACCGGCAGGCCATCGGAACCGTAAGGTGACGGGGCGCGCATCACGACTCATCTCGACCATCCTTAGGCCTGAGATACTGCCGGAAGAAATCTCCCTGACCCTACCGGGGCCGAGGTTACGGCGTCGAAGGAGCCGACGCGATGCGAGAACCGGAGCACGCAAGATTCGAGATCGAAGGCGCCGGGTTGGCCGTCCGCCTTGCGGGAGACAATGAGAAGCCGGCGCTCCTCCTGATTCACGGCTTTCCCAGCTCGTCGAGTTCATTCCGCAACGTGATCAGCTTCCTCTCGCGAGATCGCTTCGTGATCGCCCCTGATCTTCCCGGCCGTCTAGAGACGCAGCGTGCGCTGGTGCTCGACTACCGCAGCCATTTCGCTCAGTTCGGTGAGATCGCTGACTACCTGGCTCGCTGGCAGCCCTCCGCACTCATGCTTTGGGGGCGACACGACGCTTTCTTCGACCTAGAGGAGACCCTCGCCTGGATGAGGGCGCTCCCTCGCATGGAGGCGCACATCCTCGACGGCCCGCACTCTCTGCTCGAGACCCGCGCGGCGGAATGCGCCGAGCTCATGCGCGCCTTCATCACGAATCGGCGCGGCACGAGAACGACAGGCTAACCCCATGTCGACCCGCAGCAGCCTCATAGGGCTCGTAGCGTGGCTGGCGCTGACCTTCTCGGCGGCTTTCGTCGGCGGCGTCGCGACGATGGAGGCTGGCTCCTTCTACGCATCGTTGACTCGCCCGGCTTGGGCGCCACCGGCCTGGTTGTTCGCGCCGGCTTGGACGGTGCTGTACGCGCTGATGGCTGTGGCGGCCTGGCTGGTTTGGCGCACAGGGGGCTTCAGCCGAGCCCGCGCCGCGCTCGGGCTGTTCGTCGTACAGCTAGCCGTCAACGCCCTGTGGAGCTGGCTCTTCTTCGCTTGGCGGCTGGGTACCTGGTCGATGGTAGACATCGCGCTGCTGTGGGTGCTGGTCGCCGCCACGATCGGCATGTTCTGGAGAGTCAGGCCGCTGGCGGGGGCGCTGCTCTTGCCCTACTTGCTGTGGATCAGCTACGCAGCGGCACTCAACCTCTCCCTGTGGCGACTCAACTCGCAGGTCCTCGGGTAAGTACGAAGAGGCAGTTCTCGTCGAGAACGCCTATCGTTGCGCCGCTGGTTCCGAGGCTGGGCCGCGATGTCCGACGCACGGTGGGCGAAAGCGTCGCCCAGGCGCTGCATCATGCGCGCGTGCGCCGCGAGCGGATCAGGGGTGGATAGGCGGATCGGCCAGACCAGCCGACCTGTTCTCCTCGAATCATCGGGGCCCTGTAGCGGTCGGCCAAGGCAGCTTCACGCCGTCCAACCTGCCCTCCAGCGCCCGCCGGTAGCGGCTCACCGAGCGGCGCACGACCTCCTTCGCTCCGCCGGGCACCACCGCCCGACGCCAACCGCCGTAGATCCTGTCGAACTCGAACGGCTCTACCGCCGCTCCGACGCGCTCCACCTCTCTCGCCGGCAACGGGACCTGGTTGGGATACGAGTACATGAACGACACGAAGCGCAAGTCTGGAACGACGCGGATGATGTCGGAAGTCAGCAGTACGCCGCGTCCCTCGGCACCTGCCGCCCAATGCAGCACCGTCCCGCCGGCGAAGTGGCCGCCGGCCCTGATCAGCGTCACACCGCCCGCCAGGGAGAGGTTCTCGCCATCCCAGAACTCGATACGTTCGCTGGGGTGGGTGACATGCTCACGGTCAGCAGCGTGCAGCAGGACCTTAGCGCTCAGTGCCGCGGCGAACAGGGCCACCCCGGTATAGAAGTGCGGGTGCGAGACCGCGATCGCGTCGACACCGCCGAGGGAACCGAGGCGCTCGAGCCCAGCGCCGGTCAGGAGCGGCAGACAGTCCCACAGGACGTTCCCCTCCCGTGTCCTGATCAGCAGCGCGCGCTGACCGATCGCTACTTGCGGCTCCACTCCGACCTCCCACAGGTCAGGCTCGGGCTCGGCGAACCAGTGCGAGTGATCGTCGACGAGGGCCGAATGGCGCGTCCACGCCTGACCGCCTGGCGGCACGTACTGGCGCTCGTCCGCACAGATCGGGCAGACGTTGGGTGGGGCGTCGCCCTGCAAGTAGTGCGCGCCGCAGGTAAGGCAGATATGGGGATCGTCGATCACGGTCGGCACCTCCTAGGTCTGCTTGCCCGGTCTGCTTGCCGCGCGCTCGAACGGAGCGCTAAGGCCTGCTCGACCTTAGCCCAGGCAGTAGGACGGCCTCGATCAGCGCGACACAGCAGAGACTGCGAAGGCCGAGTCGATCCCGGCACCGGCTATAGTTCGCCTGGTGGCCAAGCACGAGATCGCGATCACGAAGCGGTATCCGGCACCGGTCGGCGAGGTCTACAGAGCCTGGACGGATCCGGCCAAGATGCGTCAGTGGCTGGCGAACAGGGTCGATGCTGATGTCAGGGTCGGCGGCCGTTACCGCTTCGAGAACGACGGGGACGACGGTGCGATGTACGTCCACACCGGGGAGTACCTAGCCCTCGAGCCTGATCACCGGGTACTTCAGACCTTCAGGGCGGGCAACGCTGACACGGACATCGGGGCCGAGAGCCCGTATCTCGACGAGTACATCGAGGTCGTCCTAACCCCTGTCGGGCCGAACGAGACAAGCCTGAGCTTCACCAACGGATGGGATGGCGACGCGCTGAGCGAGGCGGATCGAGCCGCAACCGCGGATGCCTGGTCAGCGTGGCTCGACCAGCTCGTTCGCGCCCTGCCGACCTGATGTCGTCAAAGCCTGGGCGGACGAAAACGACCATCGCTCTCATCGAACTGGGCAAGGAGGCGAGGCGGGCACACCTCTCTGTAGGCCTCTATCAGTAACCCTTCGAGCTCGCGCCGGTCGATCTCGCCATCTAGGTACACCCCCAACCAGCCGCGGTGGCCGACGTACGGCGGGCGGAAGTACCGCTCCGGGTCGGCGGCGATGAGAGCCTCCTGCGCGCCGGGAGGCGCGGCGCACCAGGCGTGTGGCCGCTCGACGTCGTGATGGCTCCTGTGAAAGGTCGCGAACTGCTTCTTGCCCTGCACGAACCAGGCCGGATGGCCGTGGCTGAGCCGCTCCTCGACCTCGGGGAACGACTGGCAGATGCTCCGCACGAGCGTCTCGGCTGCAGTCATGCCTCACGGTAGCGCGTCTTCAGCGCTCCTCCCCTACCATGGGCCCATGAACCAACTGCTGCTCGAGTCGTTCAGGCACAGCGCCTGGGCGACCCAGACGCTGATCGACACGTTCAGGCAGCTACCTGCCGCAGACCTGGAGCGGCCCGCCAGGGGTTTCGGCAGCCTGATCGCGACCCTCAACCACGTGGTCGCCTCTGATGCGCGTTACCTCGCGCGCCTGTCAGGCGTGACGGCGGCGTGGATCGAGGCCAGAGAGGTGACCTCGGACCTGGACGTCCTCCAGGCTCGAGCCGGCGAGGCGGCGCAAGCCTGGGAGCGCCTCTTGACGGCTCCCTTCGACGGGGAGCGGCTGCTCTCGCTGGACGCAGGCAAGTACGTGTGCCACGCCTCGGTGGTCGTCGCCCAGGCGCTGCATCATGCCTGCGCGCACCGCGAGCAGATCCGCGGCGGCTTGGCGGACATCGGCGTCAAGACCCGCGACCTCCAGCCGTGGGAGTACGCGCTCGCCACCGGCAGAGCGCGCTGGCAGGAGGCGCCTGAAGGTCAGTGAGCGCGCTGAACCGTTCCAACAGCGATAAGCACCGACGACCCTTGACACCGTTCATGGAAGCAGCGGTCGCGGCGCGCTTCGACTCGTACCCGACCGAGATCCTCCCAGCCATGCTCAGCCTGCGAGAGCTGATCTTCGAGACCGCCGCGAAGACCGACGGAGTCGGCGAGCTGCAGGAGAGCCTGAGATGGGGAGAGCCCGCCTACCTCACGTCCCAGTCCAAGAGCGGGACGACCATCCGGATAGACTGGAAGGCGAAGGCACCTGATCAGTACGCGATGTACTTCCACTGCCAGACCGGCCTGGTCGACAGCTTCAGGAGCATGTTCCCCACCAGCTTCCGCTTCGAGGGGAACCGCGCCCTGATCTTCGGGGTCGCTGAGAAACCGCCGACCGATGCCCTCGAGTTCTGTATCGAAGCGGCACTCACCTACCACGCGCGGAAGAAGGCCCCGAAGCTCGCCTAGCTCATCCGACCTCTGGCTATCATCTCCCCCACTCGAGCCACGGAAAAGCCTAGGGAGGGTTCACCATGAAGATCACGGTCGAGACCACGGTCGCTGCGCCCATCGAGACGGTCTGGCGCGCGTACAACACGCCGGAGGACATCGAGCGGTGGAACGCAGCCTCGGACGACTGGCACACGACGGCCTCCGCCGTCGACCTGCGTCCGGGCGGCGAGTTCTCGTCGCGGATGGAGGCGAAGGACGGCAGCGTCGGATTCGACTTCGCGGGGACCTACACGAAGGTCGTCGAGAACGAGCTGATCGAGTACTCTTTTGGCAACCGAGAAGCCACGGTCGAGTTCGACGAGGTTCCGGGCGGAGCCAGGGTAAGAGTGACCTTCGACGCCGAGGAGGAGAACCCCGTCGACATGCAGCGCGCCGGCTGGCAGGCGATCTTGGACAGCTTCAAGCGCCATGTCGAAGGCGAATGAGGCTCTGAACGACGAGAGACTCTCGAAGCGAAGGAGCGAACCTTGCCGGGATACCGAATCGAGCCTCTCGCAGGCTACACGCCCGCCATCGGGCGACTCGTCGACATGATGACGTACGCGCGGTCGGTCCTGCTCCGCGACATCGCCGGGCTCTCACAGTCGGACCTCGACCACCTGCACGACCCTGGCAGCAACACTATCGGAGCGCTACTGATGCATGTCGCCGCGGTCGAGTGCGACTACCAGGTCCTGACCTTCGAGGAGCGCGAGTGGCCCGACGAGGTGGCCGCCCCCTGGCGCTCCGCCCTGGAGCTGGGCGACGCAGGTCGTCGTGACATCAGAGGACGACCCCTCGAGACGTACCTCTCGACCCTGGCCGAGACGCGAGCCGCGACGCTCGAGGCTCTGGCCCAGCGCGACGACGACTGGCTCGCACGGCCGCTGGTGACGATCCCCGAGATGAACGCTCACTGGGCCTGGTTCCACACGATGGAAGACGAGATCAACCATCGGGGCCAGATCCGCTGGCTGCGAGCTCGGCTACCCTCCTGACATGCAGGTCGACATCTACCCCGCCACCGACAGGTTCGACGACTTCGCCACCGTCGTCGGGCCCAAGACCGGCAAAAACGGCTGCTGGTGCATGGCCTACCGCAGGTCCGGCCTGGGCGCGGACGAGCGCATCGAGTACATGCGCAGGGAGTGCTCGGCGAAGCCCGGCCCTGGGGTGCTGGCCTACGTCGATGGCGCTCCGGCCGGCTGGTGCTCGGTCGCCCCGCGCTCCACCTACCAGCGCTTGGTGAACTCGAGGACCATCCCCCGCGTCGACGAGCGCGACCCATGGTCAGTCGTGTGCTTCGTTGTGCGCGCCGGCTTCCGCCGGCAAGGCCTGATGCACTACCTGCTGGAGGGCGCTGTCGACCACGCCCGCCGGATGGGCGCCGAGGTCGTCGAAGGCTACCCAGCCGACCCCGGCGAGGGCCGCATCGACGTCACCTCGGGCTACGTCGGCACCACGCGCCTGTTCGAGGCTCACGGCTTCACCAGAGCCGTCCAGACCTCCGGCGTGAGCGGCGGCAAGCCACGCTGGGTCATGCGCCTCGAGCTCTAGCGGATCAGCGATTTAAACCAGAGTTAAGACGCGCCTGTATAGCCTCGATCAGACTCCGACCGAGTCGAGCCAACTCTGAGTGCCTCGAGAGCGCAGCACGCCGATCGAGGCGCCGAGGAACGAGGACCTCATGCGCGTCTCCCGGTCTGTCTCGATCATCGCTCTCGGCGCACTGCTGTTCCTGGCAGCTTGCGGCGGCGGCACCAACGAACCGCCCGGCGGCGACGGCCCTTACGTTCGGACCCAGAAGCTGACCGCATTGGACGCCGCGGCCCAAGACTTCTTCGGTTACCTGAGGAGCGTAGCGGTGGACGGTAACCGGATCCTCGTCGGTGCTCACAACAAGGACGACCGCACCGGCGCGGCCTACGTCTACGAGCTGCAGGGCACGACGTGGACCCAAGTCCAGAAGCTCGAGGGCGAAGGCGTCGAAGTCGACGATGCCTTCGGGCATGCGGTTGCTCTGAGCGGCGACTACGCGTTCATAGCAGCGCAGCGCACGGAGAACGGCGGGCATCTCTCCGCGGGCGCCGTGTACGTGTTCCAACGCGTCGCGGGCACTTGGACCCAGGTCGACATCCTGCGGGCTCCAGATCCTTCTCAAAGCGCCTGGTTCGGTTGGGCGATCGACACCGACGGCGACCGAGTACTCATAGGCGCGTACGCCTCAGGTCCGGCGCGCGGCTCGGCGTACTTCTTCCACTTAGAAGAGGGCGAGTGGGTGCTGCGAGACAACGTCCAAGCATCGGACGCCGCGGCCGAGTCCTACTTCGGTGTGGACGTGGCGATCGAAGGCAACATGGCCATCGTCGGGTCGTGGGCGAACGCTACGAACGGTATCCAATCAGGCGCCGCCTACGTCTTCGAGTTCGACGGTGAGAACTGGACCGAGACAGCCAAGCTGACACAGCAGAACCCGGCAGCCGGTGACCGGTTCGGCAACGCGCTCGCCATGTCCGGCGAGTACGCGATCATCGCGGCACCCGGTGACGGCGATAACGGCGTGAACTCGGGCTCGGCACGAGTCTTCCGCTTGCAGGCCGGCACCTGGACCGAGGTAGCTACGCTGCTCGCCAGCGGCGGCAGCGCCAATGACCAGTTCGGCACCAGCATCGCGATGGACGGCGACTACGCGGTCATCGGCACCTTCCGGTTCGAGCTGGCCTCGACCGTAGCCTCGGCCGCCTACGTCTTCGAACGCGACGGCACGACCTGGACCGAGGTCGATCGTCTCGTGTCGGGGAGCGGCCCTGGCGACTACTACGCGATGTCAGCAGCCATGGATGGCAACTGGCTCGTGCTCGGCGCCCCGCGCGACAGCGAGCGCGCTACATATGCTGGGGCCGCCTTCGTCTACGCCAGGAGCGACGAGTAGCGGACGCGACGCTCGCAGAGACCGCTTAATGCGGCTTTAAGGGGTCGTCTCGCAGAATGACTCAAGACTAGAACGGAGGCCGTATGCGCAAGCTCCTCGCCAGCCTGGTGCTACTCCTACTTCCCGTAGCCCTCGCGACCCACTTCACCGGCACTTACGTCGACCAGCAGAACGGCGTGTCGCTCACCTTGCAGATGCAGCAGGACGGGACCATTCAGGGCCAGCTCACCGGCCCGAGCGGCAACTTCGAGCTGCAGGGCCAAGGCAACGAGCAGGGGGCCTGGGGAACGGCGCAGTCCACCCAGGGCATGCTCGGCTTCCAGGCTCAGTTGAGCCAGGACAATCAGACGCTGCAGATCGCGTTCTTCCAGGCCGATCAGAACAACCAGCCGCAGCAAGTCGGCATGCTCGTGCTTCAGCGCAGCGCGGGCGGACAGCCCGGTATGGGTCAGCCGGGGCAGATGCCGGGCATGACGCAGCCCGGAGCCACGCAGCCCGGCTCCTTCCCCACCACACCACAGCAACCGGGCGCTCCGGGTTCGTTCCCCACCGCGCCTCAGCAACCAGGCGCCTTCCCGACCACACCGCAGCAACCGAGCGCACCCGGCTCCTTCCCCGCCATGCCTCAGCAGCCTGGCGCGAGCCAGCCGGGCATGGGCCAGCAGCCAGGGCTGGGGCAGCCTGGACTCGGAGGCGCCCAGCCCGCGATGCCGGCCGGCGACTGGAACGGCGCCTTCGTAGGCAACGCCGGCCAACTGGTGATGGCCGTCCAACCGTCCGGGCAGCAGGGACAGTACGTCGGCTACTTCGAGGCGGGCGGGCAGCGCTACGAGTTCCAGGCGACTGGCACCGCCGAGTACCTCGAGGGCGTGTACCTGGTGAACGGGCAGCAGGTGCCCTTTTACGCCCAGCGGTACGAAGGCGGCGTCTACCTGATCGACGGCAGCGACGGCACCGAGTACATCCTCGCTCCAGCAGGCAGTTGAGGTCAGGCCCGACTAGGAGGGCTCCAGAGCAGCGAGCGTCTCGGGCAGCGGCTCGAGCCCCAGCTCGTCGCTGAGCCGCCGCTTGAACTCGGCGAAACGGCGCTGCGCCTCGCGCACCCTGCCGCGCTCCATCAGGCGCTGCAGCAGCGAGCGCAGCGCCTCCTCGTTCAGGGGGTCGAGCTCGAGGACCCTCGACAGGTAGGTCACGGCGCGCGCCGGCGCGGCTGCCTCGGCCGCCTCGCACAGCAGAGAGACGACCCGCTCCCGCAGCGAGCTCCTGTGCTCCTCGATCACGTCGAGCGTGAGCCCGGCAGCGAAGGGCTCCTGGTAGAGGGTCGAGACCCGCTCGGCGTCGCCGGCGGCCAACGCTCGCAGCAGCTCCGCGTGATCGGATCTGACGCGCCGCAGCCCGTCCTCGTGCACGTACGCCGGGACGCCCCAGGGCTCGAGGACCCGCCGCATCAGGCTGATCTGCACGCCCATGTTGTTGCGCTGCTTGGCCTGGTCGACCTCGGGCCAGACAGCCTCCGCGACCTCCTCGCGAGTCAGGCCCAGCGTGAACAGCGCGATCAGCTGCTTGTGGCGATCGGTCAGCTCGAGCTTCCGTCCGGCGAACAGCAGCTCGTTGGCGCCGAGAAGCCTCAGCTCGAGGTCGGGGAGCTCCTCCAGCCTCAGAGCGATGGCGTCCTTCCAGCCGGAAGACAGCACGGCGTCGAGGGGGTAGTGGCGCGCCAGCTCGGGGCGGTCGCGGGGCAGCTGCTCGATCGGCACGAGCCCCGGCAGCAGCCTCGCGCCGGCGGTCGTGACCGCCTGAAGCGCCTCCAGGTCCGCCGCCGACCGGGTCACGGCGTAGCGCGCGGCCAGAAGGAAGAGCCGATAACCCCTGGGTGAATAGGTCACCAGCGCGGCGTCGATGACGCCCAGAGCCTCGCCCTCGGAGCCGTGCTGCGCCAGCCGCCTGGCGTAGGCAGCGGTGGCCAGAGCCGGCGCCGGCACCTGCTGGTAGTAGGCCATCGCTTCGGCCAGCGGAGCTCCGGGCGGCAGCGCGTCGATGGCGTACATCGCGATCGCGTCGATGGTGTAGTCGGCGCTCCAGGCCTTGGCGGTCTCCAGCAAGCCCGGGAACGCCTGCACTTCCCCGTCGAGCGCGGCGAGCGCGGCACGCGCCTCTAAGCCCACCAACGGGTTCGAGCGTTCGCCTCGCACCGCCTCCTCCAGGTAGGAGCGCGCGCTGGCGAGGTCCCCGGCCCAGGCGTACAGCATGGCTATGTCGCGGCACTGGCCGGGAGCGTCGCTCGGATAGAGGCGCCAGACCGAAGGGAGCGTCCGCATCTGAGCTGCGAGCCTGCCGTCGTAGTCGCCGTGCTCGTCCCAGCGGTTGAGCGCGAGGTTGATCTGCATCCCGCTCCTGAACGGACTGTCCTCCGGCATCACCGCCAGCGCCCGCTCGAGCTTGACCGACGCTGCCGAGTAGTCCTGCCTGACGATGTCGACGAAGGACGAGTCCGAGAGGAACCTGCCGGCCAGCTCCGGGTCGACGCGATCGAGCAGCGCCTCGCCCCTTGCGATCACCTCAGCCACCTGATCGGCGTCCACCAGGGCGAGCGACCAGCACAGCTCCTTCAGGGCGAAGACCTCGTCGTCCGGCAGCAGGCGAGGTGAATCGGCAGCCAGTCCAGCGCGGAGCCTGATGGTCGCCTCGCGGTGCTGACCGAGCACCTTGTGTGCCGAGCCGGCGGTGATGTGGCGCAGGGCGGTGGGCGGCGCTGCGACCTTGGCGTCCCAGCGCAGGAACGCCTCGGGAGCCTGCCTGTGCAGCTGCGACCTCGGGGCCTCGAGCAGCTCGGCCAGCCCGGCCACCTCGCCCAGGCGCTCGAGCGCCTCACCGTAAAGCAGCTTGGGAAGGCGCTGCTGCGCCATCTCGAGCGCTGCCAGCGCCTCCTGCCGGTAGGCGTTGACCATCGATTCGGCGACCAGGGCGTGCAGCCGGTAGCCCGACTCGCCGAGCTGCACGAAGCCAGTGGCCGAGAGGCGAGCGGTCGCGGGCACGGCGGCCTCGGCCGGAAGCTGCGGCAGCGTGGCCAGCAGCAGGGCCTCGGTCCACTCCTGCTCCGACAGGCTGGCCTTCATGCCGCTGAGCAGCGCGACCTCCTCGGGCAGGTCGCCGGTGAGCGACGCGAAGTGCAGCGGCAGCGGCCAGCCGTTGGCTCGGCTCCACAGGCGCCTGGCCCTGACGGCATCGTCGAAGAGGCCGGCCGCTTCGCTCTCCGTGAAGCCCAGGTCGTCGGCGTGCAGTTGCGTGAGCCGGCCTGAGGTCAGCAGGCGCGGCAGCTCCGACGCTCTCAGCGGCACGCGACTGGCCAGCAGCAGCAGGCCGCGCACGTCCCGCAGCAACGGGACCAGCGCCTCGTGGTCATCGAGAGATTCGATGTCTTCCAGCACCAGCAAGGTGCGGTCGGTCCAGAGGGTATCCAACAAGGCGCGCCAGGGCGTGCTGGCCGGCAGCTCCAGCGCGGTCGCGAGCAGCGCGCGCGGCTCGCTGCCACCCGCCGCCAGCCACACGACCCGCCAGCTCTCCCGCTCCAGCCGCTCTGCCCACTGGCTGGCGAGCACGCTCTTGCCGTAACCGTAGGGAGCCTCCAGCAGCACGACGAAGCCAGCCTCATCGGGCAGCTGCTCCAGCAGACGCGGGCGAGGGACGTAGCGGCTGTCGACCTGAGGCCGGAAACTCGTGGTGCCGATGGCTCGAGTATAGCCAGGCCCCACGGCGCCCGGCGTTTAGGTCGTAGTTAAGGCAGCGGGGCCTACCGTGTGGACGCTCGGCCAACGCCGCGGGGGGAAGGAGCCAGGGTTGCGCCACAACGGAAGCGAGAGCGGGACGGACATCGAGGAGATCGACCTCGACGAGCTGGACGCGTTCTGTCGGGAGCTCGACGAGCTGGTGCGCGAGGGCCAGGCGACCCTGGAGGACTTCGGGAGGCTCGCCCTGGCGCATCAGGAGCTGGCCCGACGCCGGACACAGGGAGCGCTAGCTGCCGAGACTGACTCCTAGGAGATCGAGCGTCGCCGCGCGAGCGTCGCTTAAGCTGAGCACCACCCAGGTCAGGCGGCGGCCCAGAGCCGCCCGACACGACGGCGGAACCGCTATGGCCAACCCTGTTCTGATCGAAGTGCCCGCGACCCTCGCGACCGAGCGCCTCGACCTGCGCGCGCCGAGCGCCGGAGACGGCGCCGTGGTCTACGAGGCGGTGTCGGAGTCCTTGCCGGAGCTGCGGCGGTTCCTCGGATCGCTGCCGTGGCTGGCCAGCGAGTACACGCTCGACACCGCCGAGGTCTTCTGCCGCACCTCGCAGGCCAGCCACCTCACCCGGACCGATCTCGTCTACCTCGTCTTCCGGCGCGACACGGGCCGGCTGGTGGGCTGCGTCGGTCTGCATCGCCCCGTCTGGAGCACACCGAAGCTCGAGGTCGGTTACTGGGGTCGCACCTCCGAGACACGGCGAGGGTTCATGAGCGAGGCCGTGAACGCGCTCGTCGCGATGGCATTCGAGCAGCTCCGCGCAGCGCGCGTCGAGCTGGTGGTCGACGAGGAGAACGTCGCGTCGCGGCGGGTCGCCGAGCGCTGCGGCTTCGCGCTCGAAGGGGTGCTGAGGAACGAGCGCCGCGCGCCGAACGGCGACCTGCGCAACACCTGTATCTACGCGCGGATCGCCAGCCAGGCGCTTCTGGACTAGACTCGCGCATGACGACGGTCAGAGTAGCTCTCGCCAACCTCCGTGAGACCGACACTCCCGAGGAGTCGCTGAGCCTGGCGATCGCGGCGATCGCCCAAGCGGGGCGACAGGGCGCGCTGGTCGTCTGCTTCCCGGAGGCGTACATCCCCGGGTACCGCTGGCCAGGCGCGCCCAGGCCGGCACCGGACCCGGCGTTCCTGGCGGCGGCCTGGCGCGAGGTGGCGACCGCCGCCAGGTCCGCCGCGATCACCGTCGTGCTCGGCACCGAGCGCCTCACCGACCGCGGCCTCCAGATCACCGCCTGCGTGCTCGGCCCCGACGGCGCCGTCGTCGGGTGGCAAGACAAGGGGCAGCTCGACCCTTCGGAGGAGGCGATCTACCAGGCGTACGGGACCGAGCGCAGCATCTTCGCGGCAGGTCCGCTGACCTTCGGCGTCGTCATCTGTCACGAGGGCTGGCGCTATCCAGAGACGGTGCGCTGGGCCGCCCGCAGGGGTGCTCAGGTCGTGTTCCACCCGCACGCGCACGTGGCGGAGCCGGGCAGCTACCGCCCTACGACCTTCGCCGACCCGGCCAACACCTTCCACGAGAAGGCGATGCTCTGCCGCGCGGCCGAGAACACCTGCTACTTCGCGTCGGTCAACTACGCCAGCCAGGGCTCCGGCACGACCTCGGCCATCGCCAACCCCGACGGGACACTGCTGTGCCACCAGCCTTACGGTGTCGAGGGACTGCTCGTTGCCGACCTCGACCTCGGTGCTGCGACCGGGCTCCTCGCCGCTCGCTGCCGCACCTCGCCCTAAGATGTGCCTCTAAGATGTGAGACGTAGACCCTAGTTCAGCAGGCGACGGCTGGAGGTAACCGCATGAACCTCGAACCTTTCGACCTAGGCACGCGGGTGTTGCTGGGCATCTTGGCCGGCGGCATAGCCAACTTCGCGCTCGGCGGCCTCTGGTACATGGCGCTGTTCCAGCAGCCGTGGATGAGCGCGATCGGCCGGACCGCCGAGGACTTCAAAGACGGCAGCCCCAGCTCCGGCATGGTCGTTACGCTCGTAGGCTGCATCGTCTCGACCTTCGCGCTGGCGGTCGTCTACCAGTGGGGCGGCGGCGTGTCGATCGGTGACGCCATCGTCGTCGGGCTCCTCATCGGCGTAGGCGTCGCGGCCGTCGAGGGCCTCAAGCCCGCTGTCTACAACTTCGACAAGCGTGTCAAGGCCTGGTCCCTCTACGCCATCAACGCGTCGTACGCCGTGCTCGGCACGGTGCTGGCAGCGGTCGTCTACGCGCTGATCGCTTGAGGCGCGCGGCGCCGGCGCAGAGATGAGCATGCTCTGACCGGCCGGGGCCAGGAGAAGCCCGTTCTGAGCGATCCTGACGTCAGCCTCCATCTCGTCACGCACGAGAACGCGGGTCTGTTAGACCTGGTCGACCCCGACGTCTTCGATCACGCAGTCAGACCCGAGCTGCTGCACCGGTTCCTCGCCAACGAGATGAACCACCTGGTCGTGGCGGTAGCGGGCGGCGAGGTCGTCGGCATGGCGTCGGCGATCAGCTACGTCCATCCGGACAAGCCTCTGCAGCTCTTCATCAACGAGGTCGGCGTCGCGGAGGCCCATCGTCAGCGTGGCATCGGCACGAGGTTGGTAGAGTTCATGCTCGTGCACGCCAGCAGCATCGGCTGTGAGGAGGCGTGGGTCGCGACCGAGGTGAGCAACACCGCCGCCAGGGCGCTCTACCGCGCGACCGGCGGCCGGGAGGACGACGAGCGAGCCGTCGTCTACACCTACCCTCTGGCGCTCAGGAAGGCGACACGGGAGTGAACGGACTCGAACCGCTGCGAGTCGGTGGGAACCTGAAGGTCGCGAGGCCGCCCAGCGGCTGGCGCTGGCTGAGGCGTCTGGGGCTGTGGCTCTTGGCGGTGATCGCGGTGCTCGCTCTGGCTGGCGCCGTCTACCAGGCGCTGGGGAGCAGGGCCGACGCCAGCGCGTACCCTCCGCCCGGCCAGCTCTACCCCGTCGGCGATCAGAGGCTGCATCTGCACTGCGTGGGCGAGGGCAGCCCGACCGTGATCCTCGATACCCTCTCGGGCGGCACCTCGGTCAACTGGGCGTGGGTCCAGCCGGAGCTCGCGAGGTCGACGCGCGTATGCAGCTACGACCGAGCGGGACGCGGCTGGAGCGAGCCCCGTGGCGGCGAGTCGAAGGACCTCTGGGGCACGGTGTCCGATCTGAGGACCCTGCTCGAGGTCGCCGGCGTCGAGGGGCCTTTCGTGCTGGTCGGGCACTCGATCGGCGGGAACTACGTGCGGGCGTTCGCGCAGGCGAACCCGAGCCAGGTCGCCGGCGTCGTGCTCCTCGACTCCTCGCACCCCGAGCTCTTCGACAGGCACCCCGAGTACGCGCAGAACGCGGCGTCGTACCTGCAGATCGCCCGGTTCTTCCCCACCCTCGCCAACCTCGGCCTCTTCCGGGTCTACTTCGCGACGGGCGGCGAGCTCGACTTCCAGGGATTGCCGGAGCGGCAGCACGCCGAGCTCGCGGCGTTCTGGTCCTCGCCCGGCTACCATCGCAGCCAGGTGTCGGAGACGCGCGCAGCCCCGACGGTCTTCGCTCAGGCTCGAGAGCTTGGGACCCTGGGTGAGGTTCCGCTGCTGGTGATCAGCGCCGGCGACAACCCCGACGACTGGAGCGCTCTGCAGCGCGAGCTGGCGGCCCTGTCGACCACCAGCTCGCACCTGACGATCTCGGACGCGACCCATGTCTCGCTGGCGTTCGACGAGGCGCACGCAGCGAGGGTGAGCGAGCTGATCGCGACTATGGTCGAGTCCCTGCGTCCCTGACCTCAGCCGCGGCGGACCTGGAACAGGTACGCCGCGACCAGGACGGCGGCTTGCGCGAAGATCAGGACCGCCAGCACCGCATCGGTACTGATGCTCAGAGCGATCGCCACCACGGCCAGACCCGTCAGCGGAAGGGCCGTCACGCCCGCAACCGCCAGCGCCCTGGTGAGGATCGCGTCGTCACGCTCGTCCCCGCTACCGATGATCGACCTGTCGAGCGAGCTGGCGCGGTCGGGACGGTACCAGACACGCCAGGCGGCCAGACCGAACCCGAGGAGCCCCAAGGCCCCGCCGGCCAGCATGCCGTTGCCCATGTTCCCGGGGCCTTGCTCCCTCAGGAGCAGCCCCAGGGTGATGACGACGGCGGCTCCGACCGCCAGACCGAGCACGACCTGCGCGCGCCTCAGCGGCGCCGATTCGTTACGCATCGACATGGAAGATCTCCTCTACTGACGCTCCGAAGAAGCGCGCTATTGCGATGGCTAGGGGCAGCGACGGGTCGTACTTGCCCGTCTCGATCGAGTTGACCGTCTGCCTGGATACCTCCAGATGCTCGGCCAGCTCGCGTTGCGACAACCCTGCCGCCTCGCGCCGTTGCTTGACTTCGTTCCTCATGCCTACGTCCTTTGCCTCGAACCTATGCTTCGAGCCTCTGCCTCGAACCTCTGCTTCGTACGCCTGCTCGTCCAAGGTCTTGCTGTCCAACCGGGTGCCCGGCCGGGGCGATCGCGATCTTCACCCTGTCAAGTTGCCTTGACATGTAAAGCATACTTGACTTCAACGAGATGTCAAGGGGACTTGACTCACATGCCGCGGCACCTCGCCGGAGGAGTAACCTGCTCACAAAGCAAGACAGCCGGCGCGTCGAGCCGACCGCCGTATCAGACCCACAGATCCGGAGGCCCGAGCCGATGGTCGCGCAACTGATCGACACCTGGTCCATCCACGACCGCATCAACCTCTACCTGCTCGACGCCATCGCGCCGGAGTCGCTGACCAGCGTCTCGGCGTCGAAGGGACGCAGCGTCGGCGCGCAGTTCGCGCACATGCACAACGTCAGGCTGATGTGGCTCAGGCAGGCCGCTCCCGAGCTGATGGACGGCCTGGAGAAGATCGAGCCGTCCGCTGCCGCCGATCCCGCGCTCCTGCGCCGCTCGCTGGAGCGCTCGGGCGCCGCGGTCGCCACCCTGATCGAGAAGGCAGCGGAGGCGGGCGGGAAGATCAAGGGCTTCAAGCCTCATGTGGTGGCGTTCCTCGGCTACCTGATCTCGCACGAGTCGCACCATCGCGGCCAGATCGCCCTCAGCCTCAAGCAGGCCGGCGCTCCGCTCGACAAGAAGATCGGCTACGGCATCTGGGAGTGGGGCGTGCGTTAGCGCCGGATCTAGCCGGCGTCCGAGGCGAGCTCCACGATGCGCTTGGCCCTGGCGTACACCGGCAGGTCGACCATCCGGCCGTCCAGCCCCACCGCGCCGCCGTCACCGGCCTCGAAAGCCTCGACCACCCTGCGCGCCTCGGCCACGGCGCTCTCGGAGGGCGCGAAGACCGCGTTGGCGACGCTCACCTGAGCGGGATGGATGCAGGTGACGCCCTCGAAGCCCCAGTCGCGGGCGTGCTCGACGACCTCGCGGTACCCGCTCATGTCGGCGTAGCCGGCGCTGCTGCCGACCGTGCCGATGGGCATGGCGCCGACGGCCCTGGCCGCGACCAGCAACGGCGCCAGCAGGTGCTCGAAGCGCTCCCGCTCGGGCCTCAGGCGCAGGTCGCTGGCGAGATCCTCGTTGCCGGGGATCAGGGCCGTGAGCCTGGACGTCGCGCCGACGATCTGAGGCAGCCGCATCAGCCCGGCAGCGCTCTCGACGCACGCCACCACCGCCAGAGCGTCGCGCCCTAGCGCGGCCTCCAGCTCGGCGAGGTAGTCGGTCAGCACCTGCAGCTGCGCGCCGGAGTCGACCTTCGGGAACAGCACGCCGTTCGCGCCCGCCGCCACCGCGGCCTCGAGGTCGCGCCAGGCGAGGCTCCACGGCCTGTTGACCCTGACGATGACGGCGGCGCCCTTGGCGCGAACCGCCGGCACGGCGCGCTCGAGCGCGGCCCTGGCCTCGGCCTTGCTGGCCGGCGGGACGCCGTCCTCTAGGTCGAGGATGATCGCGTCGGCGCCGCGCCCGGCAGCGCCCGCGACGAACCTCTCCTTGTGAGCCGGCACGTAGAGCAGGGAGCGCCAGAGCGGCTGCGTGGCTGTCATGGGCACACGGTACCTGCTGGGCAGGACCTCGCGTTCACGGAGGCTCAGGCGCCGGCGGCGCCGGCCGCGCCCGGGAACACCGCGACGCGGCGCCGCCAGCGGGCGGCGTCGCGCTCGAACACCTCTTGCGCCACCACCGCCAGACCGTCGGCGACGGCCTGGAAGTCCCTGCGGCTCGCCTCGGAGATCGTCGCGAGCCAGCCGCGCGGCACGGCGCACTCGCCATGCAGCGCTCCGGCCAGCGACCCGCCCATCTGAGCGATCGAGTCGGAGTCACGGCCGTAGTTGACGCCTCCCAGCACGGTTCCGAGGTAGTCGCCGCGGTTGGCGACGAGCATGCCGAGCGCCACCGGCAGCTCCTCGATCGCCAGCGTGCGGCTGGGGCGGCGGGCGTCCGGCAGGGGCTTGCGGTACTCCTCGCCGACCGAATCGAACGGCCTGAAGGCCTGCCGCAGGGTAGGGATCGCGTCGACCCAGCCCTCGCAGCCCCGTGCCGCCTCGACCACCGCTTGGATCGCGCGCTTGGTGCCGTCCTGAGCGAGCTCGATGCAGACCTCGACGATCGAGGCGACGCTGGCCTCCACGCGCAGCGCCTCCGCCACGGCGGCGGCCATCACTCCGGCGGCCTCGCGGCCGTAGCTCGACTGGTGCGCACCGGCTATCTCGATGGCCTCGAGGTACGCCCTCTCCGGATCCCCGGCGTTGACGATGCCGACGGGCGCCATATACATGGCTGCGCCGCAGTTGACGGCGTTGCCGACGCCGGCCTCGCGCGGGTCGTGGTTGGCGTGCCGCAACCTGGCGAGCAGGTGCTTCTCGGCGTAGAACAGGCGGTTGACGAGCACCGTCTCGCGCTCGAACTCGGGGACGTAGACAACCTTGTCGGCGATCTCGGCCACCAGATGCTCGGCGATGTCGTAGGCCGAGAGGTGGTCTCTCACCACCTGATAGACGTTGGCGAGGGCGATGACCATCAGGCTGTCGTCGGTGACGTGCCCGTCGCCCTTGTGCAGCGGCGAGATCGGGCGGGCGTTGCGCCAGTCCTGGTAGAACGGGCCGACGATGTCGGTCACCCAGCCGCCGAAGCGCTCGCGGATGGCTGCGGGCGAGTGACCCTCGGTCGAGCCTCCCAGGGAGTCTCCGACTACCAGGCCGTAGATGCAGCCCCTGACGCGGTCGCGGAAGTCGAGCTTGGGCTCCATGCTAGTCGCTACTCCCCTATCGTCTGACGCCAGGCGTCGCTGAACGCGACGACGACCACGCAGTCGTCGTCGCCGAGGTTGCGCGCCTGATGCGGCACGCCCTGCGGGATCACGATCGCGTCACCAGCTCTGAGCTCGGTCGTGCCGCCGTTCGGCAAGGTGTGCTCGATGTGGCCGTGCTGCACGTAGAGGATCTCCTCGCAGTTGGGGTGGACGTGCAGCGGGTTCGCCATGCCCGGCCTGATCGTGACGCGGCCCAGCGTCATCTCGCGGCTGGTCCCCCTCTCTCCTGTCACCAGCCACTGCAGCGTCCCCCACTCCGTCTCGATGACCTCGACCTTGTCGGCGAGCGCGAGCGGGCTCACGGCGCGGCCTCGCCGACTCGCGGCTCGCGCAACGGCCCGACCTCGACGGGTTGGCCGTTCGACAGCAGCGCCGCCTCGTACACGCTCATCACCTCGAGGGCGTCCTCCAGCGAGCCGATCTCCGCTGGCCGGCCGGCCAGCGCCTGCTGGCAGAAGTGCATCAGCTCGTCGTAAATGCCTTGCGTGAACTCGGCGCGGTTCTCCAGGGTCGAGAGGTGGTTCTGCGGCTCCCACACGATCGCGCCGCCGTCGAGCCCGCCGTCGGCGAAGCTCGCCTGCTTCTCGTACTCGAACGGGATGCCGCGCTGGAACACGACCTTGTTGTTGTTGATCACGTCGACCTGGCAGCCGTTGCCGACAAAGGTGTAGCGCTCGATCGGCTGGCTGGTGGCGGCTCCGTCGATGAGGTGGAGGTTGCCGAGACAGCCGCTCTCGAACTGCAGCACGCACACCGCGCCCTTGAGCCTGCCGCGGTGAAGCGTCGCGGACTCGACGCGCCCGCCGATGCTCAGCAGCAGCGCGAGCGGATGGCTGCCGTTCTTGAGCCAGCCGGTCGAGCGGCCGCCGTCCAGCACCGCCTGGCCGTCCTCGGGTATCGCCGGCATCGGGTAGACGCCGAGCATGTTCTGCACCGGGCCGTAGCGCGGGTCGGCGAGGATCTCCCGCACCTTGGCCGCGGCCGGCATGAACGCCTTCTTGAAGCCGACGACGCAGACGCGCTCACCGCGCGCCGCGATCATCTGGCGCACCTCGGCTGCGCGCATCGACGGGGGCTTCTCCATCCACACGCTCAAGCCGTGCGAGAACGCCTCGATGGTCAGCGCCGGGTGCAGCTTCTGCCCGACGCACAGCAGCACCGCGTCGAGCTCCTCGTTGGCGTACATCGAGGCGGTGTCCTGGTAGACGCCGGACGCGCCGTACTGCTTGGCGGTGCGCTCGGCGAGGTCGAAGTTCAGGTCGCAGACGGCGCGAAGCGTCACGGGCAGGAACGTCAGCGTCGGCAGGATGTTGCGGTAGGCGTGCCTGCCCACACCGACGAGGCCGATGTTCAGACGCTGGCCGTAGTCACGCTGATAGCTCAAGATCTGTGCCTCCTCCTAGCAGGCGACGCATGAACGCCACGTCGAGCTCTACCTGATCGACCGCGGCCGCACCATCGACCTTCTTGCCTTTGGGCGGGTTGATGCAGATGACCGGGCTCACACCGTCCTCCACGACCCTGGCGGTGATCTCGCGGATCGGCCACGAGGTCTCGGCCAGCGTGCTCTTCCAGCGCAGCTCCTGGGAGCCTGGGTCCGACCGGCCGCCCTTGACGTGGTAGTAGGCGATGAATGGCCTAAGCCGCTCGTACACCTCGACGGTCGGGTAGGTCCCCGCGCGCCACATGTTCACGGCGTCCCAGGTGAACGAGACCGAGCCTGGTCTGTCGACCTCGGCGAAGAGCTCCTCGACCTCGGCCGCCGACGCCAGCATGCACGGCCCCGACTCGTTCTCGATCGTCGTCCTGAGCCCGGCGGCGCTGAGCTGGTCGATCGCGTCGCGGTAGGCGTCGAACAGCCACGGATGCGCTCTCCTGACGTACGAGACCGCATCGGGCTGTGAAGCGCGCTCGCTGGTACCGGCGGCGATCAGCCGCACCAGCCGCGGCTCGAGCACCTTGGCGACCTCGACGACCCTTTCGACGGGCGCTAGGTGCCTGCTCTCGAACTCGTCGCGCCCGATCTCGACCACGTCGTCGAAGAGGACCGTCGAGAGGCAGTGGACGCTCATGCCTCGCGCCGCGATCTCGGCGGCCGCGGCCTCGGCCTGTTCGAGCGAGAGCTGGTGGATCCCGACGCCCGGGACGGGCTGCTTGAGGTCGACTACCCGCATGTCCCAGGCGAGGTGCCGGTCGAGAGCCGCGGGCAGCTCAGGGCCGGCCATGTCGTTGAGTATCGTTATACCTACGTTTCCGCTCACCTTCATGCCCTCCCCAGCGGCGCGGGACCGTCTGGCAGCGCCGCCACGGCTACTTGAGCGAGCCCGTCGCGAGGCCCTGCGTGAAATGCCTTTGGAACACCGTGTAGATCAGCACCGTCGGTATCAGGGCCATGCAGATGGCCGCGAAGATCAGGCCGTAGCGGGCGGTGTAGAGGTCCTGGAAGTAGAGCAGCCCGACCGGGATGGTGCGCAGCGCGTCGGTCGGCAGCAGGATGTAGGGCAGCGTGAACGCGTTCCAGGTGCTCATGAACGTGAAGATGGCCAGGGCATAGAGCGCCGGCCGCGCCATCGGCAGCATGATGCGGGCGAAGATCTGGAACTCGTTCGCGCCGTCGATCCTGGCGGCGTCGAGGTACTCCGACGCCACCTCCCGGAAGAACTGGCGCATCACGAAGACGCCCAGCGGCAGGCCGCCCGCGACCTCGGCGAACACCACGCCGGCGCGCTTGTCGATGAGGCCTAGCGCGCTCATCGTGTAGTAGAGGTTGATGAGCAGCGAGAACGTCGGGACCGTCAGGCCGAAGATGAACAGGTAGAAGATCAGGTCGCGGCCGGGGAACTGGAGCTTCGCGAACGCGTAGCCTGCCGCCGCCGCCAGGGTCAGCACCAGCGCGACGGTCGGGATGGCGATGTAGACGCTGTTGCCGATGTAGCGGTAGAAACGGCCCCCGAACCAGGCGTTCGGGTAGTTCTCCCAGCGCCAGACGGTGGGCAGGTCGAAGGATGAGGTGAAGATGTCGGCCGTGTCCTTGAAGCTCGAGAGCAGGGCCCAGACGAACGGGACGATGATGACCACCGTCGAGGCGAGCAGGATCAGGAAGAAAAACCCGTCGGCCAGCGAGATGGGCTTGCGCGGCGCTAGCCGGATCATTCGCGCCCCTCGCCTCTCATGCGCATGGTCAGCACCGTCAGGCCGATGATGGTGACGCCCATCAGCACGCTGAGGGCCGAGCCCATGCCGACCGCGTCGCGCGCGAACGCCAGGCGGTAGGTCCAGGTCATCACGACCTCGGTGCTGAAGAAGGGTCCGCCCTCCGTCGACGCCCAGATGATGTCGAAGGCCTTCATGGCGTTGATCAAAGCGAGGACCACGACGAGGGTCGTCGTGCCCTTGAGCAGCGGCAGCGTGACGTACCAGACCTGTTTGAGCCGCGAGGCGCCGTCGATGGCGGCGGCCTCGTAGAGCGAGCGGTCGATGTTCTGCAGACCGGCCACGTAGAGCACCATGTAGAACGGGAACGCCTGCCAGCTGTTGGCGATGACGAGCGCGAAGAGCGCCGTGTCGGGGTTGCCCAGCCAGCCCTTGCCGAAGATGCCGATGAACGGGTCGTAGATACGCGCCCAGACGATGCCGACCACCGAGGTGGCGAGCAGGTTGGGCAAGAAGAGCATGGTCCTGAAGAACGCCTTGCCCCACCGCACCTGCTGGATGGCCACGGCGAGGACGAGGGCGGGCAGGACGGTCAGCACCAGCTTGTAGACGACCCAGATGGAGTTGTTCTTGACCGCGAGCCAGAAGTGCGAGTCGTTGACGAGCCTAAGATAGTTCCCGAGCCCCACGTACTTCATCGTGGGCGAGACGCCGTTCCACTCGAACATGCTCAGGCGGATGGTGCCGAGCAGCGGCCAGACTACGAACGTGCAGTACATGGCGAGGGCCGGGATGATCAGCGCGAAGCCAGCGAAGTAGATGGCTCTCTGCTGCGGCGAGAGCCTGCCGCGTCGGCCGCGGCGCCCGCCGCCTCCGGCCGCGAGCGGTCCCGAGCCGACCCTGTCGCCGCTAGTCCGTGCGATGCCCATCCATCCAGCTCCTTCGAGGTCGCGTCAGGTGGGCCGCGACCGGCGGCCTCGGCTGCCGGTCGCGGCTGCTACCGCCGTTACTGCGCTTGGCTGGCGACCCAGGCGTCCTGGAGCCTGGCGGCGAACTGCTCGGCCGTGAGGCTGCCGAGGACGAGGCCCTGAGAGCCGGCGTAGAACTCGTCGACGAACAGCCCTGGCGTCACGACGCTGAGGTTGTAGCCGATGTCGCTGGTGGGGTCGAGCGAGAGCTCGGCGATGAGCCTGACGGCCGGCGTCAGCTCCCAGCTGAAGATGTCGTAGGTGAGCGGGTCCACGCGGCCGACCTGCTCGCTGATCTGGCGCTGCACGCTCTCGCTGAACAGCACGTCGAGCAGCTTGGCGGCGGCTTCGGGGTCGCGGGCGTTGGCGGAGACCGCCAGGCCGCCACCGACGCCGCCGATGAAGGCCGAGTCGAGGTCGGGCGAGATCGCCGGGAAGGCGAAGAAGCGGCAGCCGACCTGGACGCAGTTGGCCACCTCCCACGAGCCGGTGACGATCAGGCCGGCGCGCGGGTTGTTGAGCCAGAGCTGGAACGCCTCGGCGGCGCTGAGCGAATGCACTTCCGGGATCAGGTAGCCGGCGACGGCGAGCTCCTGGGCGGCCTTGGCGGCCGCCACGATGCCGGGGTCGTTCCAGTCGGCGGTGCCGGCGATGATCTGGTCGATCTTCTCGCGGCCGGCGGCGGCCTGGAACAGCGTCGACATGAACCAGCCCCGCGGGAAGGTCTCGCGGAAGCCGCCGACGATCGGCAGGTAGCCGTTGTCCTTCATGACGCCGAGCAGCGCCAGCAGCTCCTCGTAGGTCTCCGGCTCGCTCAGCCCGAGGTCCTCGAAGGCGGACTGCTTGTAGAACACGGCCATGAACTCGACGTTCTGGGCCACGCCGTAGGTCTGTGGCTCGGTGTCGTCGGGGCCGACGAAGCTGGTGCGCTGCTTGGCCCATGGCAGGAACACGTCGTTCCAGCCGTACTGCTGGTAGTAGGTCTCGAGCGGCAGCAGGAGGCCGGACTCGGCGAGCAGGCCCATGCGGCTGGGCGCGGCGTTCGACTGGAACACGTCCGGCCCCTGGCCGCCGACGAGGGCGGTCCTCAGCGCGGCGATGTCGGCGCCGCCCTGGCCGGGCGTCACGTTGACGGTCACCTCCGGGTAGCGCTCGGCGAGGGCCGGCTGCACGATGGGCCAGACCAGGTCGGCCCAGCTGGCTGCGACCCACAGCTCGACGTGGTTCGACTGGGCGGTGGCTCCCTGCGCCACGAAGGCGACCAGGAGCAGCGCGGTCAGGCGTTGGAACCAGGAACGCTTGGCGGGGTTTCGCTGTTGCGCGGTTGTGTTCACTGTTCGAGACTCCGTTCTAGTCGTTAGCTCTACTCCGGCTGCGCCGGGCCGAACGCGCCTGGGTGGCCCCGCCGGGAACCGAGGGCCTGCGCGCGCTCTTCAAGGAGCGTCAGTCACCTTCGACGGTCGGCGAATCGCTCACCTCCTTAGGCGGCGTCTCGAGGATCTCGAGCTGGTGCACGACCGACCTGCGCACGCCCTCGATGTGCTCCTCCATCAGGCGCGCGGCGAGGTCAGGGTCTCTGGATTCGAGGGCCCGCAGTATGTGGGGCCGCTCCTGCGCGGTCCGCTCGACGACGCCCGGATCGCGGTTGGCGATGTTGCGCATGATCCTGAGCTGCAGCTCCAGGCGCCTGAGGGACTCGATGAGCGTCTCGTTCTCGGACATCTTGGCGATGGCGTCGTGGAAGCGGCCGTCGGCCGCGTTGAACTGCTCGAGGTCGTGATGGTCGAGAGCGGCGTCGACGTCCTCGAGGATGCCGAGCAGCTCGCTCAAGCCCTTCGTGGTGAGGTTGCCTATCGCCAGGCGCACGGCCAGCGCCTCGAGCGCCTTGCGCACCTCGTAGAGGTCGCTGACCTGCTTGGCGGTGAAGCTCCTGACGAAGTTGCCCTTGTACGGCCGGTACTCGACGATGCCCTCTTTGACGAGCTTGCCGATCGCCTCGCGCAGCGGCGTGCGGCTGACGGAGAGCAGCTCGGCGAGCTCCCGCTCGTCCAGCTGGCTGTTGAGGGGCAGCTCGCCGGAGACGATCATCTCCAGGAGCTTCGAGTAGACGCGCTCCCTGAGGGTAGGGAAAAGGATCTCGCTCATGCGGCCTCCATCTGGCTACGCGCCGGCTCCCGGCGCGCTGCTTGCAACTGCTTGATTATACAATACACCGAGTATACAATACACCAACAACCTTCCGCAAGACCCAGCCCAGCGGCGACCGGCTCGAGCCAGCGCGGACGGCCAACGAGCCTTAGACCTCGAGAGGGAGGCAACGTGGGCAAGATCCTGATGATCGGCGCGTTCGACACCAAAGGGGCGGAGTACGCCTTCCTCCGCGAGCGCATCCTCGCCAACGGGCACGAGGTGCTCGCCATGGACACCGGCGTGCTCGGCGGCGACGGCGTCTTCCCCTTCCCCGTAGACGTCCCCGCCGCTGCCGTGGCCGAGGCCGGCGGCGGCTCCCTGGCAGCGCTGCGCGAGAGGCGCGACCGCGGCGAGGCCATGAAGGCGATGACCGTCGGCGCCGCTGCGCTGGCGCGTGACCTTTACGAGGAGGGCGCCTTCGACGGCGTGATCGGCATGGGCGGCACGGGCGGCACGACGGTCGTGACGGCCGCCATGCGCGCCCTGCCGCTCGGCGTGCCGAAGCTGTGCGTCTCCACGGCGGCCGCCGGCGACACCTCGCCCTACGTCGGCCTCAAGGACGTCGTGCTCTTCCCTTCCATCGTCGACGTCGCCGGGATCAACAGGATCTCGAGCCTGATCATCGCGCGCGCCGCCGGCGCGATCTGCGGCATGGTGTCGGCGGCGACCGGGCAGGCGCAGGACGACAGGCCGGTGATCGCGGCCTCGATGTTCGGCAACACCACCGAGTGCGTCACCGCCTGCGCCAAGGCCCTCGACGCGCGCGGCTACGAGGTGCTCGTCTTCCACGCCACCGGCAGCGGCGGCAAGACCATGGAGTCGCTGGTATCGGAAGGCCTCGTCGACGCGGTCCTCGACATCACCACCACCGAGCTGGCCGACAACGTCTGCGGCGGCATCTTCGACGCCGGCCCCGACCGGCTCGAAGCCGCCGGCAAGGCCGGCATACCGCAGCTGATCGTGCCCGGCTGCATCGACATGGTCAACTTCGGCGGCGTCGCGACGGTGCCGCAGGCCTACCGCGACGCGGACCGCAAGCTGTACGAGTGGAACCCGTCCACCACGCTGATGCGGACCGACGTCGCGGAGAACGCCAAGCTCGGCAGGCTCTTCGCCGCCAAGGCCAACGCCGCCACCGGCCCGGTCGCGGTGCTGCTGCCGCTGCGCGGCGTCTCGATACTCGACGGCGACGGCCAGCCCTTCTGCGACCGCGAGGCCGACCAGGCGTTCATCGACGCCCTCAAGACCGACCTCGATCCCCGCATAGCGGTGACCGAGCTCGACTGCAACATCAACGACTCCGAGTTCTCTCAGGCCGCCGTGAGGCTGATGCTCGAGCTGATCGACGCGGGCGGCGCAGGAAGGCGTGGTGATGGGCAGTGAGCTTCAGAAGCGAGATCATCGGCGAGCTGCGCGCGAAGATCGACGGCGGCGTGCCCATCGTCGGGGCGGGCGCCGGGACCGGCATCAGCGCCAAGTTCGAGGAGCAGGGCGGGGTCGACCTCATCGTCATCTACAACTCGGGCCGCTTCAGGATGGCCGGGCGCGGGTCCCTCGCCGGCCTCATGCCTTACGGCGACGCGAACGCCATCGTGATGGAGATGGCGCGCGAGGTCCTCACCGTCGTGACCGAGACGCCGGTCCTGGCCGGGGTCTGCGGCACGGATCCGTTCCGGCAGATGGGCAGGTTCCTGCGCGAGGTCGAGGAAGCGGGCTTCGCCGGCGTACAGAACTTCCCCACCGTCGGCCTGTGCGACGGCAGGTTCCGCCAGAGCCTCGAGGAAACCGGCATGGGCTTCGGCCTCGAGGTCGAGATGATCAGGCAGGCCCACTCCCTCGACCTGCTGACGACGCCTTACGCCTTCGACGTCGACGAGGCCGAGCGCATGGTCGATGCCGGCGCCGACGTGATCGTCGCGCACATGGGCCTCACGACCAGCGGCTCCATCGGTGCGAGCACCGCCATGACGCTCGAGGAGGCGATCGTCGAGGTGCAGGCGATCAGGGATGCGGCCGTGGCCGTGCGCCCCGACGTCATCGTGCTATGCCACGGCGGGCCGATCTCCGAGCCCGAGGAGGTGAGGCAGGTGCTCAGGGCCACGCGCGGCGTCCACGGCTTCTACGGCGCCTCGAGCATGGAGAGGCTGCCCGTCGAGAGAGCGATCACCGAGCAGGTCAGGCGGTTCAGGACGGTCCTGGAGGATTGAGGTGGCGCGAAGTCGGCTGTACCAGGAGGCCCACCCTCTTAGGAACTCCAGAAGAACGGCTGTAGGCAGGTAAGAGCTCGCGACTCGAAGGTCTACATTCCTTCCCGGGTGATGACAATAGGCACACGGTGTGCTACGCTACCGCAGTGAAGCCCGTTCTCTGGAACCCTCAGAAGAACGAGCTTCTGAAGAAGGAGCGAGGCGTATCGTTCGAGGAGGTCGTCGTTCGGATCGCGGCCGGCGAGTTGGTGCGGATCTACCTTCACCCGAACCAAGAGCGGTACCCGGGTCAGAAGATCGCAGAGGTCCTCGTAGATGACTACGTCTACCTCGTCCCGTTCGTTGAAACCGAGGCCGAGATCTTCCTGAAGACGATCATCCCCAGCCGTAAGGCGACGAAGAGCTTAAGAGGAGACCGATGAGCAAGTTGGATAAGGAAGAGAGAGAGATCCATGCGGCTTACGAGGCAGGCGAGTTGCGGCCCGTCACCAACCAGGCCGCGGAAGTCTCCAGCCTCCGTCGCTATGCCGAGGCCACCCTGCGCAAGGACGCTCGGATCAACATACGGCTGTCCTCTCGCGACTTGCGTCTACTCCAGGCACGAGCGGTTCAGGAGGGCATCCCTTACCAGACGCTCGTGGCCAGCGTCATACACAAGTACGTCGAAGGCAGGCTTCAAGAGGTCAGCTGATCCATCGAGTCATGGGAGGTCGACAATGGAGTCAGGCGCGTTCTCAGTCAGCCTCGAGGTGAAAGACATCGCGGCATCGTTCGATCAGCAGGCCTGATGAGGACCCAGTACTACACGGCTACCAGCCTCGATGGCTTCATCGCCACCGAGGACGACTCGCTGGACTGGCTGTTCCCGCTCGGAAACCTGGGCGACACCGGCTACCCGGCTTTCATCGCCGAGGTCGGCGCCCTGGCGATGGGCGCGACGACGTACGAGTGGATGCTGCGCAACGTCACCAAGGTCACCGAGGAGACGGGGTCTGCCTGGCCCTACTCGCAACCGACCTGGGTGTTCTCGCACCGGGACCAGCCGGCAGTCGCGGGTGCCGACATCCGCTTCGCGCGCGGCGAAGTGGGTCCCGTTCACGACCAGATGCGCGCCGCGGCGGGCGGCAAGAACGTCTGGATAGTGGGCGGCGGCGACCTGGCCGGCCAGTTCTTCGACGCTGGGCTGCTCGACGAGCTGATCCTGCAGGTCGGGTCGGTGACGCTCGGCAACGGCAAGCCCCTGTTCCCGCGGCGCGTCGTTACCCCTCCCCTGCGCCTGACCGCGGTCAGGCAGATCGGCTCCGGCTTCGCGGAGCTGCGCTACGACGTGCGCACCGACGAAGCGGGCGCCGCAACGACCTAGTCGCGCCCGGCGACCCTGAGGCTTTGAGCGAGGAGCGTATGCATAAGGACACAGCCGGCTACAACGACCGCCTAGCCCCCGCGGACCGCGACATCGCCGACCTGCTGGCGCGCACGATCGACGAGCACCTGCCCGAGGCCGAGAACAAGATCTGGCACCGGCATCCGGTGTGGTTCTTAAGCGGCAACCCCATCGTCGGCTACAGCAAGCTAAAGGGCTGCGTGAGGCTGCTGTTCTGGAGCGGCCAGAGCTTCGAGGAGGCCGGGCTCGCGCCCGAGGGCAGCTTCAAGGCCGCCGAGAGGCGCTACTCGAGCGTAGAGGACGTCGACCTCGACGACCTGGCGCGGTGGCTGGCCAAAGCCCGGAGCATCCAGTGGAACTACCGGGACGTGGTCAAGCGCAAGGGCCGGCTCGAGCTCCTCGAGACCTGAGGTCTCGGACCGTCGGCCAACCTCTGACAGCGGCTACCGCATCCCGCCCACCGTCTCGACCACTCCAGACATGACCTCGGCGAAGAGCGCCGGCCTGTCGAAGTTCGCGCGGTGACCCGAGCCCTCGAACACGTGGCGCTCCTTGTGCGGCGCGCCGAGGAGCTCGAAGTACGAGTCGGCCGGAACGGTGCGCCCGCGCGCCTCGTGCTCTCCCAGCACCATGAAGTACGGCACCTCCAGGCGCGGAGCGTCCGTCCTGAGGTCGAGGTCCTGCAGCTGCGGGTAGAGGAAGTGCGCCGTGTCGAAGAACCCCCGGAAGGCGTTGAGCTTGTCGAGGAGCGAGTACTCGGGCACCATCAGGGCGCCAGGCATCTCGTGGCTGAGGTTCAGGCCTGGGTAGCGGTTCCAGTCGTGCTCGAACGCGACGACGCTCTCGTACTGCGTGATCAGGGCGTACGGCGGTGGGCCGCTGGCGCGCAGGCGAGCCGCCAGCCTGGCGTTGCCGCTGCGCTCGGCCCAGGCCAGCGTGTCCTCCCAGAACATCAGGTCGGTCTCGCGCAGGTTGACCATCTGACCGACCCCGACGACCGCGTGGTAGAGCTCGGGCCGCTGCCTGGCAGCGAGCACCGCCAGCGCGGAGCCCCACGACTGCCCGACGAGGTAGACCTTGTCCACGCCGAACCGCGTGCGCAGGTAGTCGGTGACCGCGACCGTGTCCGCCACGAGCTGGTCGACGGTAAGGGCGTCGGTCGGCTCGAGGGCGGTGTACGAACGGCCGGCTCCTCGCTGGTCCCAGGCTGCGACGACGAAGCGCTGCTCGAGCGCGACATCGCTCCGGAGGGCTCCCAGGTCGGTGCCTCCTGGGCCGCCGGCCAGGTAGAGGAGCACGGGAGCGGTCACGTCTCTGCCTCTGATCATCAACGCTTGGTCGACGCCGCCGACGCGCATCCTGACCAGCTCGGCGACGCTGCCGGGCGCGGCGCTACCGCCTGCGCCCACCACCGCATGCGTCGTGGCGGGGCGAGCCACAGCGACGGCGAGGGCCGCCAGGCCGAGGGCTACGACCGCAGCGGCGACCCAGCCGACCCCGCCGAGCCGCTGCGAGGTCGGATGCCCGAGCCTGGCCGCCAGCTCGACGCCCAGCGCCGACCCGAGCGCCAGGGGCACCAGCGCGACGAGCGCGTGGAACAGCCGTCCGGTGACGAACGCGATGATGCCGTAGGTCGACCCCAAGCTGGGCAGGTCGACCGTCGGGCCAGACACCGGCCAGCGAACCGCCTCGAAGGCGGCCAGGTAGACGAGGGGCGCCAGCACCACGCTCCAGCGGTTGCCGGAGAGGGCTCCGGCGGCGATGCCTACCGCCAGACCCGAAGCCATGACGGCAAGGCACTGGACGGCGGTCACGGGCCCGCGTGGGGTCAGCCAGCCCGACAGAGCGCCGAGCACGACCACGACCACAACGCCGGCGATGGCCCCCTGTGACCAGGAGGTAGACCACGCTCTGAGCAACATGTTCGCCCCTTTCGAGCGATTGTCGGGCTCCCGAGCGCGGCAAGCCAGGGTCGTCCGCCCCGTGGCCAGCGGTCGATCCCGCGCCACTACGACGCATGGCGGACGCGGCTGTCGACGAGGCGCTCGACCTGAGCAGTAGCGGACAATAGCGTCGGCGGCCTACAATTCGGCACCTAGAGGCGTCCGTGTCAGCTCGCTCAGCCGGTCCGTCAAGCTCTGCGCCCTTTACCTCCGCGACCCGCACCGAGCGGCTCTTCTGTCGATGTCGAGCGCATCGACTCTGGGTACCGGGGGGAGAAGTGAGGATCGTATGAAACCGACAGCTCGTCCCATCTCGCGCAGGTTGGCCGTAGGGTTGGTCGCGCTCGCGCTGGCCTTGGCAGCGTGCGGCACGACGGCCGGTCCCGAGGGGCCTCCTGGCCCGGCAGGCCCGCCCGGGTCGGCCAACGTGACGCAGTACAACTTCCCTGCGTTCGTGCATAACGGCACAGAGCAGTCCTTCACCATACCTATCGCGTTCGCCGACGCCGCCGAGCACCTCGTCCTGCTCTACGTGCTGACCTCGGCTGGGTTCTGGTACCCGCTCTCTGGTGAGGTCACCAGCTCCTACTCCTACCGGACGTACCTCGGTCCGACCGCCGGCGGGAGCGCCACCAACGCGTACATGGCCCGCACCTCGGGGGCTGGCGACCACTCCTTCGACGCCGCCCGCGTGATCGTCATCCCAGCATCGACGGTGGTCCCGGCCGCGGCCTCGCTCGACTGGAACAGCTACGAAGCCGTGTCCCGCCACTTCGGGCTGGACGACTGAGCCGACTGAGCTCCGTGAGCCAGATGCGTCCCGCTGAAGACGAGCCAGAGGACCCCGCGCCCGGCAGCCGAGAGGGCGCGTGACCTACGGTTTCAGCGGGACCATCTGGTACTGGCGAGGGCCGGCACCCTGGTACTTCGTCTCCGTGCCTGAGGCCGTCGCGAAGGACCTGAAGGCGATGTCGCCGTTCGTGACCTACGGTTGGGGCATGATCCCCGCCACCGTCCGCATCGGAGACACCGAGTGGCAGACGGCCCTGTGGCCCAAGGACGGCGGCTACATCGTGCCTATCAAGGTCGGCGTGCAGCGCTCGGAGGGGATCACCGAGGGCGACGAGGTGGCGCTGACGCTGTCGGTGGGAGAGTGAGCGTGTACGGTCTCATCGGCAAGATCAGAGCGCAGGAGGGGCGAGCGGAGGAGCTCGCCGAGGTGCTGCTCGCCGGCTCCGGCTCGATGCCAGGCTGCCTGAGCTACGTCGTAGCGCTGGATCCCAAAGATCCGGACGCCATCTGGGTCACCGAGGTGTGGACCGACGAGGCGAGCCACAAGGCTTCCCTGCAGACTGAGGTCGTGCAGGCCGCCATCGCCAAGGGCCGGCCCCTCATCGCGGGCTTCGAGCAGCACGTCGAGACGGTGCCGCTAGCCGGATCGCACGGCCTGGCCACCTGAGGGCTGCCACAATCCGCGCACGACGCCTTCCAGCACCCCTATCGACCTGAGGTACTCCGCCACCTCGAGCCGCTCCTCGGGCGAGTGGTCGAGGCTCGAGTCGCCGGGGCCGTAAGCGACGGCCTGCCAGGCGTCCGACGGCTCCCAACGCTCGGCCACCACGTTCCAGTCCGAGGTACCGGTCTTGAGGGTCGCGACCGGAACGCCGCCGACGCTGCGTATCGCCGAGCGGAAGCAGGCGGCCAGCCGCGTGTCGCGCGGAGCGGTGCAGGCGTCCAGGCCGCTGCCGACCTCGATGCTGACGGGTTCCGGCAGGCGCAGGCGCCTCAGCGCCGCGGCCGCGTCCCGCCAGGGCAGTCCCGGAGGGAGCCTCAGCGCGACTCGGGCAGAGCAGCGCGCGCGCAGACCGTCCGAGCCGCTGTTGATGCTCGCCAGCCGTGCCTGCACGGCGTCGAACTGCCTGCCGCCTAGGTCGGTCGCCGCCAGCGCCCAGGTCTGCACGACGCGCCAGGCCTCCACCACCAGCTCGGTGGGACCGGCAGCCTGCGCCGCCCCGTGCCCCTCGGCGGTCTCGCAACGCAGGCGCAGGGAGAGGTTGCCCTTGTAGCCGAGGGTGTAGCGCTGCCAGCCGCTGGGCTCGCAGACCACGAGCGCGTCGGGTCGCGGGTAGGTACTGGCGGCGTAGCGCGCGCCCCGGCTGCTGGGCGCCTCCTCCTCCACCGCCGCTATCACCCTCACGCACAGCGCCTGGCGGGCATCGTCCCCGAGCCGGCTGGCCGCCGCCACGGCGGCGCAGAGCGGGCCTTTGGCGTCGACCGCTCCCCTGCCGTGCACCCAGCCGTCGGCGAGGCGCGGCTCGATCCAGCCTCTGACCGTGTCGAGGTGGGCCAGGAACGTCAGGGTCATGGGTCCATCGCCCCAGCGTCCGACGGCGTTGCCGGCGGCGTCGACGAACGCCTCGTCGGCCGAGCGTCCCATCGCACCAGCCATCAGAGCGGCCAGCTCTGCCTCGCGTCCCGAGATGCTCGCGGTGGAGACGGCCTCCAGCAGCAGCTGGACGGCCTCGGAGTCGGTCACCGCGAAGCTGGCCCGAGGGCTCTCGCCAGGATCGCCAGCGCCTCGTCGACCTCGGCGGCGCTGACGGTGAGGGGCGGCAGCAGCCTGAAGACGTTGGCGCCCGCCGGCGCCACGAGCAGGCCGGCCGCTCTGAGCTCGCGGACGATGGGCAGCGCGCGTTCGCGCAGCTCGAGCCCGATCATCAGACCCACGCCCCTGACCGCCCGCAGTCTGCCGCCAGCCAGCCGCGCCAGGCCACCCATCAGCCTCTCTCCCATCCGGGCCGCGTTGGCCATGAGCCCGCCAGCCCCGAGCTCGTCGAGCACCACGAGCCCAGCGGCGCACGCCAGCGGGTTGCCGCCGAAGGTGCTCCCATGCCCGCCGGCCGGCATCCCGTTCGCGACCTCGGGGGTCATCAGCGCGGCGCCGACCGGCACGCCACCCGCCAAGCCCTTCGCCAGCGTCACGACGTCAGGGCTCGCGCCGTGGGCGTGGCAGGCGAGGAACGTGCCGGTGCGCCCGACGCCCGACTGCACCTCGTCGAGGACCAGCAGGGCGCCGGCCCGGCGCGACGCCTCGCGCGCGGCCGCCAGGTAGCCGGTCGGCGCAGGGTGGACGCCGCCCTCGCCCTGGACCGGCTCGAGGATCACGGCCGCGGTGGCCTCGTCCACTGCCGCTGCCAGGGCTGCCACGTCACCGAACGGCACGAACTCGACGGGCCCTGGCAGCGCCCCGAACGCCTCGCGGTAGCGAGGTTCCCAGGTGACCGCCAGCGAGCCGGCCGTGCGGCCGTGGAAGGCGCGCTTGGCCGCCACGACCTTGGAACGGCCCGTCGCGGCGCGCGCCCATTTGAGCGCGGCCTCGTTGGCCTCGGCGCCGGAGTTGCAGAGGAAGACGCGCTCCAGCCCTCCCCCAGCCAGCGCCGTGAGCCGCTCCAGGAACTCGGCGCGCACGTCGTTGCCGTACTGCTGGGAGCAGACGACGAGCCTGTGCGCCTGCTCGGCGATCGCGGCAGCCAGTCGGGGGTGAGCGTGTCCCAGGCTCGCGACGCCGATGCCGGCGGCGAAGTCGAGGTAGGCGGCGCCGTCCGCGTCCTGCAGCCGGCAGCCTTCACCCCTGACGAAGACGAGCTCCTGGGCGTGCAGACCGGGCGCATGCCGCGCCTCCCGGGCCAGGAGGCGCGCGCTCGACGCCGCCGGGTCGGCGCCCCGCGCCAGGTCGGCGGCTCCCGGCGGCACCGCCACCGGTCCCGTCACGCCGTCACTCCTGCCCCGACCCACGTGCCGCCGCCGGCCAGCGCCCGAGTAACGGGCGCCTCGACGCGAGAGCCTGCGATCACGGCGGCGCCCACACCGCCCGCGACCGCGGTGAACGCGGCCAGCACCTTGCGCTTCATGCGGCCCTGCGCCAGCTCCATGGCGCGCTCCCGCTCGGCGAGGTCGAGCCGCGGCACGAGGGTCTCCGGCAGGCGCGGGTCTTCCAGCAGGCCCGGGACGTCGGTCAGCAGGACCAGGGCCGGCGAGCCGAGCGCCACTGCGACAGCGGCCGCGGCGCGGTCGGCGTCGACGTTCACGGCCTCGCCAGCCTCCGTCAGCCCCAGCGGCGCCACCACCGGCAGGTAGCCGTGCTCGAGCAGCAGCGCGAGCAGCCCCGCCTCGACCCTCTCGACGGTGCCGGTGAAGTCGCCGTGCAGCACCCTGACGCGGCCGTCCTCGACGACCCTGACGCTGCTCTTGCGGCGCGAGACGAGCAGCCTGCCGTCGACGCCCGACAGGCCGAGCGCGTTGGCTCCCAACGCCTGCAGCCGCTCGACCAGGCCCTTGTTCACCTCGCCGCATACGGCCTGCCTGAAGGCTCCCAGCGCCTCGGCGTCGGTGTAGCGGCTGGTGTGGCCGCTCGGGCTGGTCACGAAGCGCGGCGCGCTGCCGAGCCGGGTCTGCAGGCGGCTGGTGGCGTCGCTGCCGCCGTGCACCAGCACCACGCGGCGGCCCGAGCGCCACAGCCCCGCCACGTCGCGGCAGACGCTGTCGGCGTCGACGCCGCTGGCGCCGCCGACCTTCACGACGATGGCAGCCTCGGACGCCGCGGACCCGAGCCGCCCGGCAGCGGCCGCGACGGCGGCTGACACGGCCAGGCTCACGGGTGCAGCCCCGGGAACGCGAGCCCCGCGTCCTCCGGCAGCCCCAGCGCGAGGTTCAGCGCCTGGACAGCGTGACCGGCGGTGCCCTTGACGAGGTTGTCGAGCGCGGCGAGCGCCACCAGCCGCCCCGTCTCCTCGTCGACGTGGAAGCCGACGTCGCAGAAGTTCGAGCCGTCGAGCACCTTCGGGTCCGGCACGCGGTGGATCCCGCTGCCGCCGACGATCAGCCTGACGAACCTCTCGCCCGCGTAGCGCTCGCGGTAGGCCGCCAGAACGTCGCGGGGGCCGATACCGGGCCTGAGGAACGCGTGGCAGGTGGCGAGGACACCCCTGATGCGCTCGACGGCGGTGGCGGTCCAGTGCAGCCGCGGGCCGCCGCCGAGCTCCTGCTCCAGCTCGGCCGCGTGCCGGTGGCCGGTCACGGCGTAGGTCCTGACGGCGCCGGAGCGCTCCGGGTGGTGGGTCGCCGCGCTCGCGGCGCTTCCCGCCGCGCTGCTGCCGACCTTGACCTCGACGATGCCGTCCCGCGCGGCATCCAGGAGCCCGCCGAGCACTGCCGGCGCGAGAGCGAGGATGGCGGCGGTGGCCGTGCAGCCGGCCGCGGCCAGGCGCGTGGCGCCGGCCAGCTCGGCGCGGTGCAGCTCGGGGTTGGCGTAGACGAAGCCGGACAGCAGCTCCGGCCGCGCGTGCTCCTGGCCGTAGTAGCGCCGGTACGCGAGGGGATCGCGCAGGCGGAAGTCCGCCGAGAGATCGAGCAGCACGCCCGCCCTGGGGGCGACGTCGTCGACGATCGCCGCCAGCTCCCCGTGCGGCAGGGCGCTCACCACCACGTCGGCCCCGGCCAGCTCCGCGGGGTGCTGGAAGCGCAGGTCGCTGACGCCCCTTAGGTTCGGATGCACCACGTGCAGCGGCCGGCCGGCGTGCCGGCGGCTCGTCGCCTGGATCACGCGCAGCGCCGGATGGCCCAGGGCGAGGCGCAGGAACTCGCCGCCGGCGTAGCCGGACGCGCCGATCACCGCGACCGAGTAGGCGCTCACACCAGCACCGCCGCCAGACGTGCGACGTGCTTGACGATCTCGCCGGGGATGTCGACGCCGGTCACCTCGATCGAGTTCCTGAACTCCATCGTGTGGTTGACCTCGACGACCAGCGGCCCCCGGTCGGACTCGACGATGTCGACGGCCACGACGCCACCGCCTACAGCGGCCGCGGCCGAGAGCGACAGCGCCGTGAGCTGCGGCGTCAGCGTGCAGCCGCTGGCCACCGCGCCTCTGGCCGTGTTGGTGATCCAGTGCTCCGACGTGCGGTAGATAGCGGCCACCACGCGGTCGCCCACCACGAACGTGCGGATGTCCCGGCCTGGCTTGCGCACGAGCTCCTGCACGTAGTGAACCTTGTGCTCGGGCCCGCCCAGCACCTCCTTGTGCTCGATGAGCGCCTCGGCGGCAGCGCGCGACTCGACCAGCGAGACCAGCCGCCCCCACGAGCCCGTGATCGGCTTGAACACGACCGGGTAGCCGAGTCTCTCGCACAGCTCCAGCGCCGTCTCGGCGGTGAACGCAACGCCGGTCCGCGGCGTCGGCACCCCGGCGCGCACCAGAGCGGCCGAGGTGGCCAGCTTGTCGCCGCAGACGTCGATGACACCCGAGGCGTTGACCGCCACCCCGCCGGCCGCCTCCACCAAGCGCGCGAGCTCGCGGGTGCGCGTCTGCGAGACCGTGCGCAGCAGCACCGTGGCGCCCGGCTGGGCGAGGGCGCTGGGCACGCCGAGCTCCAGCGCGCACTCGGAGGCGTGGACGACGCGCGCCTGGACCCCGTGGCGCTCGCAGGCGTCGAGCAGCAGGCGCTCCTCGGTGCGCAGCCGGTCGTAGACGATGGTGATCTGCGCGCTCCGACCGCGCGTCGCTGGCGCAGCCACGGTCACTCGCCCCAGTCTTCCTCCACCGGCGGCGCCAGCTCGAAGCGCAGCGGGTCGAGCCCCACGACCTCGATCTCGACGCCTTCGTCGGTCACGAACAGCTCGCCGAGCAGCGGCTCGGACCCCGTCAGCATCACGTTCCCGTAATCGGTGATCACCTGCGACATACCTACGCCCTCCTGTTGGCGCGAGCACCCTTCCGCCGAGGCTCCGCCGAGACGCGAGCGCGTCTCCACGCGAGCTTTCGTTTCGAAAGTACTGGGCTCCGGATCGGTTTGCATGCAGCGCGCAAGGCGCTGGCTGTCGGGCACTCTACGACCGCGCTACGAGGTTGTCAATAGTCCGAGTCATAGCGTGTGGAACATAGTTTCTAGCATATCGAAGGCGGCTCGACTCGGAAGCTGAGCATCGACAGGCTGCTGGGAGGATGCGCCTCGCCGACCGCCGGTCATGCACGTCATTCACTTTCGATTCGTAAGTGCAGTGGCGGGGCGCGGCGGAGCCTCGCGACCTGCGTGCGGCCGGACCTACGGGTAGAGTTGAGCCTGGCGCTCGAACCGGAGGCACTACCGTGACAGAAGCCAGCGCTTGGCACGCACGCAAGGAGGAGGTCGCCCGCGATCTCGAGAAGCTCGGGGCCGCTGCCGACCACCGGCTCGGAACCCTCACGTCCGCTCAGCTCGGCTGGGTGCCGGCGGCCGGCCGCTGGGGCGTCGAGCAGTGCCTCGAGCACCTGATCGCGGTGCAGAGCCCGTACGTGGCGCAGTTCCGCGGCCTGGCCGAGAACGGACACACGCCCAGCCTGTGGGAGCGTATCTCCCCTTTCAGCCGCGCGTTCGGCCGCATGGTGATCGAAGCAGCACGGCCGGACAACCCCCGCAAGGCCAAGACCTTCAGCAGGTTCGAGCCCGTCGCCGGCGCAGGCGACGTCACCGTCGTCCCGCGCTTCGTCGAGCACCAGGTGGTCCTGGCCGAGAGCGTGCGCCGGCTGCCGTCCGAGCCGGGCTTCGGCCGGAAGGTGATCACGTCGCGCCTCAGCCCGGTGGTCACCTACACGCTCGACGACTGCCTGACGCTGCTCGTCGTGCACGGCCAGCGGCATCTCCGGCAAGCGGAAGAGGTCACCGAAGCCCCGGGTTTCCAAGCCGCGTAGCGCGGCCGGCGCGGGTCTAGAGGAGGGTCCCGGTCAGCACCAGCTTGGCGAGCAGGAAGAAGATGACGATCCCGACCACGTCGACGATCGTCGCCACGAACGGCGTCGAGGACGCCGCCGGGTCGGCGCCGAACCGCTTCAGCACCAGCGGCAGCAGCGAGCCGGTCAAGGATCCCCACAGCACGACCCCGACCAGGGCCAGGAACACGACGACGGAGATCAGGAACCACTCGTCGCCGTAGGCGTGGAAGAAGGCGCCCCACACGGCGACGCGCGCGAAGCCGAGGCCGCCGAGCAGCAGCCCGAGGGCGAGCCCGGCGGCCAGCTCGCGCTTGGCGATGAGCCACCAGTCCTTGACCCCGATCTCGCCGAGGGCCATGGCGCGCGTCACCAGCGCGGCGGCCTGCGAGCCGGAGTTACCGCCCGACGAGATGATCAGCGGCAGGAACAGGGCGAGCACGACCGCGCTGGCGATCTCGCTCTCGAAGAAGCCCATCGCCGTGGCGGTGAGCGTCTGGCCGACGAACAGCAGCACCAGCCAGAAGGCGCGCTTGCGGATGATCCCGCGCAGCGAGATCGTCAGGTACGGCTCCTCGAGCGCTTCGACACCGCCGAGCATGTGGATGTCCTCGGTCGCTTCCTCGCGCGCGACGTCGAGCACGTCGTCGACCGTCACGATCCCGACCAGCACGCCGCGGCTGTCCGTCACCGGCAGGGCGCTGCGGTCGTAGCGCTGGAAGGCGGCGACCGCCACCTCCTGGTCGTCGCCGGCCTCGAGCGCGACGAACCGTTCGTCGAGCAGGTCCGCCACCATCGTCTGCGGGTCCACCAGCAGCAGCTCGCGCATGCGCACGTCGTCGACGAGCACGCCGCCGGGGCCGGTGACGTAGACGACGTTGAGCGTCTCGGAGTCCTTGCCGAAGCGCCTGACGTGCTCGAGCGACTGCGCGACGGTCCAGTGCGGCTTGACCGCGACGTAGTCGGGCGTCATCAGGCGCCCGATCGAGTCCTCCGGGTAGCCGAGCAGCTTGGTGGCGACCGAGCGCTCCTTCGGCGTCAGCAGGTTCAGCATGCGCTTGGTGACCTTGCCGGGGAGCTCCTCGAGGAGCGCCGTGCGGTCGTCGGGCGACATGTCGTTGAGCACCGCGGCGACCTCCTCGTCGCCGAGATGGCGCAGCAGCTCCTCCTGGTCCGAGGTGCTCAGGTACTCGAAGGCGTCGAGGGCGGCGGCCGGGGGCAGGACGCGGAACACCACCGCCTCCGTCTCGGGCGGCAGCTCGCTGAGGACCTCCGCCAGCTCGACGTGGGAGACGTCATCGAGGCTGACTCTGACCTCCTCGAAGCGGCGCGCGGCGACGAGATCGGCGAGGTGGCTCGCGATCTCGGCCGGGGACGTGGGCACCGCGACGGGCACGGCGGCGACCGCCTCGTCCATCAGTTGAGCTCGTCCAAGGTCAGCCGGAACGACGGCACGAAGACCTCGAGGAAGTAGCGCATGGCGGGCGTCGCCTCGGCGTCCAGCTCCGCCTTGATGCTCTGCTCGGCGCGCTGGAACTCGAGGTTGCCTGCCTTCGCCTCCTCGACGCACTTGAGGTAGGCGGTCAGCTTGTCGGCCTGCTTGACCAGCCGCCACGCCTCGTCGTCGCCCTCGTCGTGGAAGAACAGCGCGCGGTAGTCGTCCCTGAGCTCGGCCGGCAGCATCGCGACGAGGCGCTCCCTCGCGGTGCGCTCGATGTCCTTCAGCGCTCCCTTGATGTTCGGGTTGAAGTACTTGATCGGCGTGGGCACGTCGCCGGTGATGACCTCTTCGGCGTCGTGGTAGACGGCCAGCAGCGCGGTGCGGTCGGGGTCCACGCTGCCGCCGTGGAGCCGGTTCTCGATCACGGCCAGCGCGTGCGCGATCATCGCCACCTGCAGGCTGTGCTCCTGCGTGCTCTCGGCACGCGTGTTGCGCATCAGGCCCCAGCGCTGGATGTACTTAAGGCGCGCGAGGTAGGCGAAGAAGTGGCTGCTCATACCGCCCTAGATGGTACACGGGGCCGCGCGAGGCCCATCGCTGTGGCCTCAGCGGGCACCGGTATGGCTGCCGAGCGCTGCCTGGGGATCTGCCGGGCGAGTGACGAGTCCCGGAACGACGCTTCGTAGGCTATGAAACAATACATTGACGGCGCTTGGGGCGAACCGTACGCTCTGCGCGTAGGAGGCAACAGTGAAGCGTCTCGCTTTCATCTCTCTCGTGTTACTCGTCCTCGGTCTGGTGGCCTGCGCCCCGACCGCGGCCGTGAGTCAGAACGTGATACCAACGCTGATATCGGTAACGGTTCCCAGCGGTTCTGGCAACGTCGTCTTGCAAGGCCGGTACTTCGGCGATGGCAGCGGAGGCGCCTCCGAGAACAGCTACGTCCTCGTCGGCGCGAACATGAGTGGTGACGGCGGCGTGCGGGTCGATGCCTCCTCCTGGAGCGCCAACCGCATCGAGTTCGTGGCTCCGGCCGGTGCCGGCTCGGGCTTCGTCTTCGTTATCGTCAACGGCGTCAGCAGCAACGGGCTGCCGGTCAACCTGCCGTAGCTCCCTCCTCGCGGCGCTGAGCGCGGCGCCATCGATCTGGACCTCACCGAGGCCGCCGACCTGGCGGCCTCTTCCCTTGCGCTGGCCGTAACTCCACGGCTGCCCGCGGCGCCAGGTCCTCGCGGCGCCGTCCTCTCTGGCACGCGCGCGTGAAGTAGACTCGCCCACCATGAAGGTTCAGACGGTCAAGGGAACCGCCGACCTGCTCCCCGAGCAGCAGGCGGCGTGGAGCCAGGTGCTCGACGCCGTGGACATCGTGCTGGGGCGCGCCGGCGCCGGGCGGCTCGACACGCCGATCTTCGAGCACGCCGAGCTCTTCGAGCGCTCGGTCGGCGAGTCTGCCGACATCGTGGTGCAGAAGGAGATGTACACGTTCGACGACCGCGGCGGCAGGCGTCTCGCGCTGCGCCCCGAGTTCACCGCCTCGGTGATGCGCTCGTTCATCGAGCACGGCATGCACACCCGGCCGCTGCCGGTGAAGCTGTGGAGCGCAGGGCCGCTGTTCAGGGCCGAGAACGTCCAGCGCGGGCGCTACCGCCAGTTCCACCAGGTCAACTGCGAGATCATCGGCTCCAGCAGCCCGCTGGCCGACGCCGAGTCGATCTGGCTCCTGAGCGCGTGCTTCAAGACCGCCGGCATCGAGCGCTTCGAGATGCGCGTCGGCTCCGTCGGCGACCCGACCGACCGGGCGGCCTACAACGACTACCTGCGCTCGGCCCTCGAGCCCGACGCCGGCAAGCTGACGGCGGTCAGCCAGGAGCGGCTGCGGCTCAACCCGATGCGGCTGCTCGACGCCAAGGACGCCGGCGACCAGCGGCTGCTGGCGGCGCTGGACCGGCCGCTCGACCGCCTCGGCGCCGAGTCGAGGGAGCACTTCGAGGCGGTCAGGGGCTACCTCGACGCCTGGGGCGTGCCCTACGTGATCGACCCCGGCATCGTCAGAGGGCTGGACTACTACCGCCGCACGGCGTTCGAGGCGCACTACCCCGGCATCGGCGCCCAGTCGGCGCTGGGCGGCGGCGGGCGCTACGACGGGCTCATCGCCAACCTCGGCGGTCCCGACC
>CAYYOK010000008.1:0-23929 GCA_964473205.1 uncultured bacterium
CAACAACGTCGAGAGCCTCGCAAGCGCGGTGCACATAATCGGGCGCGGCGCCGCCTGGTTCGCCTCGATGGGCACCGCCGACAGCAAGGGCACCAAGGTCTACCAGGTCTCCGGCCCCGTCAGGCGCCCCGGTGTGTTCGAGATGCCGATGGGCGCGACCTTCAGGGAGCTGATCTACGACTTCGCCGGCGGCCCGACCTATGAGCCGAAGGCGTTCATCCCCGGCGGCTCCTCGACCCCGATGTTCCCCTGGGAGGACCGCTTCCTCGACATGCCGATGGACTACGGCACGCTCGCCAAGAACGGCTCGATGCTCGGGACCGGCGGCGTGATCGTGATCCCAAGGGACAAGTGCATCGTCGACGCGCTCTACAACCTGGTGCGCTTCTACGCCCACGAGTCGTGCGGCAAGTGCACCCCTTGCCGCGAGGGCGTCGCGCACTGGCTGCCGCGGCTCTACAAGAAGCTGCTGGCGGGCATCGGCAACGCCGACGACGTCGCGATGATCGAGCAGCTCGCCAACGGCATCCGCGGCACCGCGTTCTGCCCGCTGGCCGACGCCTGCGTGATGCCGGTGCAGGCGAGCTTCAAGTGGTTCCGCGAGGAGTACGACTACCTGGCCGAGCATGGGCGGCCCATGCACCAGGGCCGCGATTGGTGGCAGGCATGAAGGTATGGGCGTGAAGGTATGGGCGTGAAAGTAACTGTCGACGGTATCGAGCTCGACGTCCTCCCCGGGACCAGCGTGATCGACGCCGTGTTCGCCGCCGGCAACGACGTGCCGTACTTCTGCAGCCAGGAGTACATGTCGCCGATCGGCGCCTGCCGCATGTGCCTCGCACGTGTCGGCTCGCCGCGCAAGGACCAGAGCGGCAACTGGATGCTCGACGACGACGGCGTCAGCCCGAAGATCTTCTGGTTCCCCAACCTGATGGCGACCTGCACGGCGCAGGTCTCCGAGGGGATGGTCGTCGACACCAGGTCGGCCGACGTCAAGAAGGCGCAGGGGATGATGGTCGAGCTCACGCTCATCAACCATCCGCTCGACTGCCCCGTCTGCGACAAGGGCGGCGCCTGCGAGCTGCAGGACCGCTCCTACGAGTACGGCGACGGCATCTCGCGCTTCGAGTTCGACAAGCGCCATCAGGAGAAGCACCACGCGCTCTCCGAGCTGATCACCCTCGATCGCGAGCGCTGCATCCACTGCAAGCGCTGCGTCCGCTACTTCGAGGAGGTCCCCGGCGACGAGGTCCTCGACTTCATCGAGCGCGGCTCGCACACCTACATCGGCACCGAGGACATCGGCCTGCCGAGCAACTTCAGCGGCAACATCACCGACATCTGCCCGGTCGGCGCGCTGCTCGACGCCACCAGCCGCTTCCGCGGCCGCAACTGGGAGTATCACCACACGCTGACGACGAGCATGGACGACGCCTCCGGCAGCGCCATCGTCGTCGACGCGCGCACCGGCCGCATCGAGCGCATCAAGGCAGCCCTCAACCCCGAGGTCAACAAGACTTGGATCGACGACGGCACGCGCTTCGGCCACGAGTACACCGACGACCCCGACAGGCTCCTCGACCCTAGAATCCGGCGCGGCGGCGAGCTGGTCAGCGCCTCCTGGGAGGAGGCGTCGGCGTTCATCGCCGAGCGGCTCAGGGGTCTCAGCGGGCAGGACGTCGGCATCGCGCTCAGGGCCGATTCGACCCTCGAAGAGGGCGTCGCGGCCCTCGCGCTCGCCGAGGCAGTCGGCACCGGGCAGGTCGATCACGCTCCGCGTCCGGCCGGGGGCGTGATCAGCGCCCGCCGGGCCACGCTCGAGGAGCTGGCGACCAGCGACGCGATACTCGTAGTCGGCGACGTCACCGAAGAGGCCGGCATCGTCGACCTGCGCATCAAGGACGCGCTCAAAGGCGTGACGCCGCCGGTCCTGCTGCCGCACGGCGTGCCCATCGCCGACCTGCGCCTCAAGGAGCGCGCTCCGCGCAACCGGTCACTGCTGACCGTCGCCGCGCCGTACCGCGTCGACCTGATGAGCCACGCCGGCACCGACTTGATCTTCCCGCCCGGCCGCGAAGCCGCCCTGCTGCGCCTGCTCGGCCAACTCGCCAGCGGCGAGACCGCTGCCGAGGACGGCGACGCGCTCCTCGGCGACCAGCTCGCGGCCGCGAGGGCGAGCGTCGCGCGCCTCGAGTCTGCCCAGCGGCCCGTCATCGTGGCGGGCGGCGGCGTTCTCGCCAGCCAGGCGGGCGTGGCCGCCCTCGACGAACTGGCTAGGGCGACCGACGCCAAGGTCGTGCTGATCGGGCCGATGGCCAACAGCTTCGGTCTCGAGCTGCTCGGCGTCACACCCAACCACCCGCGCTTCGGCTACCCCGAGATGCTCACCACCGCCAAGGCGCTGTTCCTCTCGCACCTCGACCCGGCGCAGGACCCCGACCTGGTCGCGGTGCTGAAGGACAAGGAGCTGCTCGTCGTGCACGACAGCTTCCTCACCGACACCGCCGTGCTCGCCGACGTGGTGCTGCCGGCGCGCAGCGTCTACGAGCGCGACGGCACGATCGTCAACCTCGAGGGCAGGGCGCTGCCGGTCAGGGCCGCGCCCGTCGAGGCGGGTACCAGCGAGGACCTCACCGGCGTCGCCAGGTTCCTGGGCGAGGCGCTGGGCCAGCGGCTCGAGGGCCGCAGCGTCAGGAGCGCGCGCCGCGCGCTGGGCAAGCTCTTCGACTTCGACCTCGCCGACCTGCCCCGCACCGGCGTGATGCTCGGTCAGGCGCCGGCGCGACAGCGCAGGCAGGCGGCCGAGACCAACGGCGCCGCCGATGCCCCGTCGGAGCCCGCCGCCGCGGTCGCCGCCAGCGGCAACATGCTGATCGCTCCGAGCATGCTCCGCAGCGAGTACCTGCTGCGCAACCGGGCCCTGCGGGCCGCCCGCGGTGGACCGACCCTGCGCGTCAACCCTGACGACGCGGTCGCTCACGGCCTGGCCGACGGCGTCGACGTGCGGTTGAGGGTGGGTGGCCTGTGGCGGCACGCGACGGTCGCGGTGACGGAGGCCGTGCGCCCCGGGCTGATGACGCTGCCCTGCCTGCCAGACCAGCCGCAAGGCCTCGCCAACGCCGACCTGAGCACCCTCGTCGTCGAGCGCGAGCGCGGCGCCTCCGCCGGGTCCAGGCCGGCCTCGGTGCGCGGGGAGGTCAACGCATGACTCCCGACCCTCTCTGGATCACCTTCGCCAAGGCGCTGCTGCTCTGCGTCGTGCTGCTCGGCGCGTTCGCCTACATGACGCTGATCGAGCGCAAGCTGCTCGCCCGCTTCCAGCACAGGGACGGCCCCAACCGCGTCGGACCGGGCGGCTGGTTCCAGCCCTTGGCCGACGCGATCAAGTCGATCTTCAAGGAAGACATCACGGTCTCGGCCGCCGACAAGTTCATCTACGTCATCGCCCCAGGCATCAGCATCCTGTTCGCGCTGACCGCGTTCGGCGCCATCCCGGGCGGCCCGCCCGGCAGCCTCTTCGGCTTCAACCCCTGGGTGATGGACCTCGACATCGGCGTCTTGTACGTCTTCGCTGTGACGAGCCTTGGGGTATACGGCATCTTCCTCGGCGGTTGGGCGGCCAACAGCAAGTACGCGCTGCTCGGCAGCCTCAGGTCCTCGGCTCAGGTCGTCTCCTACGAGATCGGGCTGGGTCTTGCGGTGCTGGCTGTGATCATGGTCGCCGGCACCCTCAACTTGCGCGAGATCGTCGACTTCGGCATCTGGTCCGTCAGCCCCTGGCTGTGGCCCGGGCTGGCGCTGGCGGGCGTCACCTTCTTCATCTCAGGCACTGCCGAGGTCAACCGCGTGCCGTTCGATCTGCCCGAGGCGGAGCAGGAGCTGGTCGCCGGCTACCTTACCGAGTACTCCTCGATCAAGTGGGCCCTCTACCAGATGGCCGAGTACGTCAACCAGTTCACCTCGGCAGCACTCCTCTCTACGCTGTTTTTCGGAGGTTGGCGCGGACCCAGCTTCGTCGACAACATCATCCCCGGCATGTCCGAGTGGCCGATCGTCTGGCTCGTCGCCAAGATCGCCATGATCATGTTCCTCTTCATCTGGCTCAAGGCCACGCTGCCGCGCCTGCGCTACGACCAACTGATGCGGTTCGGCTGGCTCTACCTGTTCGAGCTGGCGCTGGTGTCGGCTCTGATAACCGGGGCGGTGATCGCGTTTGTCCTCTGACCCGTACCGCTTCCACCCGCTGCTAGCCAACGGAGGTCGCCACCGATGACCGTCTTAGACATCGCCAAGGGCATGGGTGTCACGCTCGGGCACCTCTTCAAGCGCACCGCCACCGTGGCGTACCCCGAGGAGCCGGCCCAGCTGCAGGCCCGCTTCCGCGGACGCCACCACCTCCTGCGGCACCCCGACAGCGGCCTGGAGAAGTGCATCGGCTGCAGCCTCTGCGCCGCCGCCTGCCCCGCCTACGCCATCTACGTCGAGGCGGCCGAGAACGACCCGAACGACCCGGTGTCGGCCGGCGAGCGCTACGCCAAGATCTACGAGATCAACATGCTGCGCTGCATCTTCTGCGGCTTCTGCGAGGAGGCCTGCCCGACCGGCGCGGTGGTGCTCGGCCACGAGTTCGAGCTGGCCGACTTCCGCTACCAGGACTTCGTCTACGGCAAGGAGCAGATGCTGGTGGGCGTCAAGGGCAGCAAGTGGCAGCGCCGCGAGGCTCATGCGAAGGGCACGGAGGTGAGGCTCGGCTTCGAGGCTGGGCCCAGACCAGAGCTGGAAGGCGTCGACTACTGAGATGCTGACCTTCGTCATCCTCGCCGCGCTGCTCCTCGCCGGGGGCGTCGCGGTCATAACCCTGCGCCAGCCGGTTCACGCCGCGTTGGCGCTGGTGGCGACGCTGCTGACGCTGGCGGTCGTCTACATCTCGCTCGACGCTCACTTTCTCGCCGCGATCCAGGTGATCGTCTACGCCGGCGCCATCATGGTGCTGTTCCTGTTCGTGATCATGCTCCTCAACGTCGAGGGGCAGCCGCCGGTTCAACGCCCGGCGTGGTTGCGACCAGCGACGGCAGCCATCGGGCTCGTCGGCGCGCTGGCAGTCGCTCTGATCGTCTGGAGCGCGCGCAGCCCGCTGCCGGCCCAGGAGCAGATCGACGCGGTGTTGCAAGGCGGCAGTGCCGAGCGCATCGGCACGATCCTCTTCACCGAGCACCTGCTCGGCTTCCACCTGGTCGGAGTGCTGCTGCTGACGGGCCTGGTAGCGGCCGTCAGCCTGGTGCAGCGCCCCGCGAAGCAGCGCTCGGACGAGACGGGTAGCCACTGATGGTAGGCACCGAGCACTACGTCGTCCTCAGCGCGCTGCTGTTCGGACTAGGCGCGGTCGGCGTGATCACCCGCCGCAGCGCGATCATGATCTTCCTCTCCGTCGAGCTGATGCTCAACGCCGCCAACCTCGCGATCGTCGCGTACGCCAGGCAGTGGGCCGGGACGGGCGGCCTCCACGCGCTGCAGGGCCAGGGCGCCGTGTTCATCGTGCTCGCCATCGCCGCCGCCGAAGTGGCGGTCGGTCTCGGGATACTCGTGGCGATCTTCCGCCAGCGCACCAGCACCGACGTCGACGAGCTCAAGGAGGTGCGCGCGTGAGCGAGGCCACGCAAGGGTTGGTTCAGCTCGCGGCCTACGCGCCGCTGGTAGCTCTGATCGGAGCCGCCATCAACGGCCTGTTCGGCAGGCAGCTCAAGGAGCCTGTGCCAGGTATCGTCGCCAGCCTGGCCCTGGCGGTCGCGTTCGTGTTCGGCCTGATCGCGTTCATCGCCTACCCGGCGAGCGCCGAGGGCCTGCGGGTGACGTTCGGCGGCTTCCTTAGAGCCGGCGAGCTCAGCCTCGACCTCGGCTTCATGGTCGACCAGCTCAGCCTGGTGATGGTCCTGATCATCACCGGCGTGGGCCTGCTCATCCACGTCTTCTCGCTCGGCTACATGCACGGCGACGACGGCTACGCGCGCTACTTCTCCCACCTCAACCTTTTCGTGGCCGCCATGCTGGTGCTGGTCCTCGCCGACTCGTTCCCGCTGATGTTCGTCGGCTGGGAGGGCGTCGGCGTCTGCTCGTTCCTGCTGATCGGCTTCTGGTACGGCAAGGTCGCCAACGCCGACGCAGCGCGCAAGGCGTTCATCGTCAACCGTGTCGGCGACGTCGGCTTCCTGCTGGCGATGTTCCTAACCTTCAAGACCTTCGGGACCCTCGACATCCAGGCGGTCACCGCGGCCGCGCCGGGACTCGTCTACGGCTCCGCCGCCGTCACCGTCATCGGCTTGCTCTACCTGCTGGCAGCCGCAGGTAAATCCGCGCAGCTGCCGCTGCAGGTGTGGTTGCCTGACGCGATGGCCGGCCCCACGCCGGTCTCTGCCCTCATCCACGCCGCGACGATGGTGACCGGCGGCGTCTACCTGATCGCACGCACCGGCGGGGTCTTCGCCATGGCGCCGGACGCGTCGGTGGCCGTGGCCTACGTCGGCGTGCTCACCGCGCTGCTGGCCGCGATCGCCGCGTTCGCCCAGACCGACATCAAGCGGATCCTGGCGTACTCGACGATCTCGCAGGTCGGCTTCATGATCGCCGCCGTCGGCGCCGGCGCCTACTGGGCCGGGATCTTCCACGTGCTGACGCACGCGTTCTTCAAGGCGCTGCTGTTCATGACCGCCGGCTCGGTGATCCACGCGCTGTCGGGCGAGCAGGACATCAGGCGCATGGGCGGGCTCGGGCGGCGCATGAGGGTGACGGGCACCACGGCGTTGATCGGCACCTTGGCGATAGCGGGCGTGCCGTTCCTGTCCGGCTTCTTCAGCAAGGACGCGATCCTGGGCTCCACCCTGACGAGCAGCCTGCTCGACGGCAGCGGCTCAGGCCTGCTGTTCGGACTCCTGCTGGTCACGGCCGGGCTCACCGCCGCCTACATGTTCCGCTGGTACTACCAGGTCTTCGCCGGCGAGGAGCGGCTCACGGCCGAGGCGGCCGCGCACGTCCACGAGTCGCCGCGCTCCATGACCGTGCCGCTGACCTTGCTGGCGGCCGGCAGCGTCGTCATCGGTTACGTCGGACTGCCGGCTTTCCTGGCCCGCAACGCCCTGGCCGAGTGGCTGGCGCCGGTTACGGCCAGGGTCGAGTTCGCGCACCTCTCGCTCTCTTCCGAGTGGCTGCTGCTGATCGCCTCGACCGTGGTCGCAGGCCTGGGCCTGGCCGCCGGCTACTGGTTCTACGCGGTCGGCAAGGGCAACGTCGCCAAGCGGCTCGAGGGGACCCCTCTGGCGGGCGCTTCGCGCAACGCCTTCTGGTTCGACGGCCTCTACCGCGCCCTGTTCGTCACGCCGTTGGCGGCCGTGGCTCGCGCGCTGGAAGCGCTGGACCGCGGCGTGCTCGACAGGGGCATGACCGGTCTCGGCGGCGCGACGTCGCGCCTCGCCAAGGGCGTGACCGCCTGGCAGGGCGGGATGGTGCGCCTCTACGCGTTCGCGATGCTCGCCGGCGTGGTGCTCCTCTTGGTCGTGGCCGTCCTGGCTAGTGGGGTGCTCTAGATGAACTCCGTCCTAGTCCTGCTGCTGCCGGTCCTGGGCTCCGTCCTGGTCGGCCTCGTGCGCCGCCGGAGCGCCGCCGTCGCGGCCGTCGGCTCGCTGGCGACGCTCGCCACCTTCATCGCCGCGCTGTTCCTGCCGGGCAGCGGCGGGGTCAGCGCAGCCTGGATCCCAGGCGTGGGCGCCGGCTTCGACCTCGATCCGGGCGGCGCCGCCAGCGTGTTCGTGCTGGTCGCGTCGCTGGTCATGATTCCCACCGTCCTGGTCGCCGCGCTGCGCACCGAGCGCACCCCTGGCGGCTTCGTCGCGCTGCTGCTCCTCGCCCAGGCCGGCCTGAACGGCATCTTCCTCGCCAAGGACCTGGTGCTGTTCTACGTCTTCTGGGAGGCGACGCTGATTCCCAGCCTGGTGCTGCTGGGCGTCTACGGGGGCGAGAAGCGGCGCGCCGCCGTCGTCAAGTACCTCGTCTACGCCGCCACCGGCTCGTTCCTGATGCTGGTGTCGATCATCTCCCTCAAGGTGCTGTCGGGATCCCCGAGCTTCCACGTCATGGACCTGATGCTGTCCGCGGTCGACCTGAGCGCGAGCACCCAGTCGTGGCTCTTCGCCGGCCTCGCCATCGGCATGCTGGTGAAGCTGCCGCTGTGGCCGCTGCACTCGTGGCTGATCGACCTCAACGAGCAGAACCACCACTCCGGAGCGGCCGACGTCCTCGGCACGCTCTACAAGGTCGGCGGCTTCGGCTTCTTCGCCTGGGCGCTGCCGATCCTGCCGCTGGCGGCCGAGCGCTGGGCGCCCGTCCTGCTGGCGCTGGCAGCCTTCACCGCCGTCTACGGGGCGCTCATCGCCACCTCGCAGACCCACCTCAAACGCCTCTTGGCCTACGCCTCGCTGTCGCACATGGGCGTCGTCGGCGCCGGCGTGTTCGCGCTGCACCTGGCCGGCCTCAACGGCGCGATGTACCTGCTGGCGGCGCAGATGCTCTCGACCGGCGGCCTGTTCATCGTCAGCGGCATGCTCTATCAGCGCCGCCGCTCCTTCGACGTCGACGCCTACGGCGGGCTGGCCCGCTCGGCGCCGGCGCTGGCGGCCGTCTCGCTGACCCTGATCTTCGCGTTCATCGGCGTGCCGGGTCTCGGCAACTTCCCCGGCGAGTTCCTCAGCCTGATGGGGGCGTTCCAGTCCTCGCCCTGGCTGGCCGTGCTCGCCACCCTGGCCGTGATCGGAGCCGGCGTCTACGGCGTCAACGTCTATCAGCGGCTGTTCCAGGGCGAGCAGCGCACGGCCGTCAGCGACCTGAGCCCGCTCGAGGTCTACCTGCTGGTGCCGTTCGTCGCCGGCGTCATCTGGCTCGGGGTCGCGCCGCAGCCGCAGCTCGACCGCATCGAGGTGCAGTCGCGGCTGGTGACGCTGCAGCTCGGTAGCACGGCCGAGGCTCCGCCGCCGATCGCGCCGGACGGCGCGCTGGCCGATGGAGGAGCGCGATGACCTTCCCGGGCGTACTGGACCTGGACCTGGCGCACATCGCTCCCGCGCTTACGCTGCTCGTGACCGCAGCGGCCGGCCTCCTGTTCGCGCTGTGGCACGCCGGCTCGCGCACGGTCGCGACCGTGTCGCTGCTCGGCGTGATCACCGCGTTCGTCTTCGCGCTGTCGCTGCTGCTCGGCGACCGCGGCACCGGCGCCAGCTTCGGCCTGCGCTACCTCGTCGACACGCCGGCTCTGGCCTTCACCTTCCTGGTGCTGATCGGCACGGCGCTGGCCGTGCTCGTGAGCGTCGACCAGCTCGAGCGCAGAGGCCTGGCGCATCCCGAGTACTACCCGCTGATGCTGCTGTCGGCCGTCGGCGCGATCGTCATGGGCTCGGCCGGCGACCTGATCACGCTGGTGCTCGGGCTCGAGATACTCTCGCTGCCCGTCTACGCGCTCTCGGCCTGGCGCACCAGCGCGCGGCAGTCGCAAGAGGCCGGCATGAAGTACTTCCTGCTCGGCGCCTTCGCCTCGGCCGTGCTCATCTACGGCGCGGCGCTGGTGTACGGCGCCAGCGGCAGCTTCGTCTACGCCGACATCAAGAGCGCCCTCGCCGCCGGCGCTCCGCTGGCGCTGGCCAGCGTCGGCGGGCTGCTGGTGCTCGGCGGCCTGGCGTTCAAGGCCGCGCTCGCCCCGTTCCATCAGTGGGCGCCCGACGTCTACACCGGCGCGCCCACCACCGTGACGACGTTCATGAGCGTCGTGGTGAAGACCGCGGCGTTCGCGGCTCTGGTCCGGATGCTGACGGCGCTGGCTCCCGACCTCGCCGGCTGGCTGACGACCGCCCTGGCCGTGATGGTGGCGCTGACGCTCGTCGTCGGCAACCTCGGCGCTCTGCTTCAGCGCGGGCTCAAGCGCATGCTCGCCTACTCCGCGGTCGCTCACGCCGGCTACATCGGCCTCGCGCTGCTCGACCACTCGCAGGCCGGCCTGCAGGCCACGGCCTGGTACCTCAGCGCCTACACCTTCATGAACGTCGGCGCCTTCGCCGTGCTGGTCCTGATCATGCAGAGCGACGACAGCGGCGACGAGATCGAGCGCTTCGCGGGCCTCGGCCGCCGGCGGCCGCTCCTCGCCCTGTGCATGACGCTGTTCATGCTGAGCCTGGCCGGCATCCCGCCGCTGGCCGGCTTCGCCGGCAAGCTGATGGTCTTCCAGTCGGCCATCGCGGCCGGCTACACCTGGCTCGCCGTCCTGGGGATACTCACCAGCGTAGTGGCGCTCGTCTACTACTTCAGGGTGATCGGGGTCATGTACTTCAGGCCGGAGCCGGATGACGAGCAGGTCGTGGAGCGCGGCTCGCGCAGCAGCGGTCTCGCGATCGCTCTGGCGGTGCTGGGCACCGTGCTGCTCGGGATCTTGCCGGGCTGGTGGTACCAGCTGCTCGGAGGATTGTAAGCATCTTGTAAGCCTGGATGCCGCATAGTCTGCTCACGTGGCGGTGGAAGCTTATACCCGGGGGTCGGCTTCCACCGCAACGACCAGGCAGGACATGCGGATTTCTTGGCTATGACTCAGACCCTGACCCGATACCATTCCCGCGTGGTCGACCTGAGCGAGATGCGGATCCTCCTCATCGACGACGAAGAGGCGTCTCTCGTCCTCGTCAAGGGGATGCTGGAGCGCGCCGGGTTCAATCACGTCTACACCTGCGACGACCCGCGCTCGGCGGTCGAGAGCTTCCTCGACGGGCGCCCTGACCTGGTCGTGCTCGACCAGCACATGCCCAACCGCGACGGGCTTCAGGTCCTCTCCGACCTGCGGCCGCTGCTGCCGGACGCGTTCCCGATCCTGATGGTCACCGGCGACATGCGGCCCGAGCTGCGCGACGCCGCGCTGGCCGGCGGAGCCAAGGACTTCATCAACAAGCCGATCAACCCCACCGAGGCCAGGCTCCGCATCCGCAACCTGCTCGAGTCGCGGCACTACCAGCTGGAGCTCGAGCGGCAGAACGAGCGCCTCGAGGCGGCCGTGAGGCAGCGGACGCTCGAGCTCGAGCACAGCCAGCTCGAGATGCTCGTGCGGCTCGCCCGCGCCGCCGAGTACCGCGACGACGACACCGGCGAGCACACCTGGCGGGTCGCGCAGGTGGCGGGCACCATCGGTCGCTACCTGTCGCTGCCTGACAGCAGGGTCGAGATGCTGATGCGGGCTGCGCGGCTCCACGACGTCGGCAAGATCACGGTGCCTGACGGGATCCTCCTCAAGCCGTCCGACCTCAGCGCCGAGGAGTACGCGGTGATCAAGGGGCACACGGTCGCCGGGGCGGACCTGCTCGCCGGCTCGCGCTCGCCGACCATCAGGCTGGCGGAGACCATCGCCCTCACCCACCACGAGCGCTGGGACGGCCTCGGCTACCCCCAAGGCCTCAAGGGCGACAGGATCCCGCTCGAGTCGCGGATCCTCGCCGTGTCGGACACCTGGGACGCGATCACGAGGGACCGCGCGCACAAGAAGGCGCTGAACTTCGAAGCCGCCGTGCAGGAGATCGCCAAGAACGCCGGCAGCCAGTTCGACCCCAAGGTCGTCGACGCCTTCATGGCCGCGGTGGCCGACCACGAGATCAACATGCCGGCGAACAACCGCGAGCCGACAACGCGCCGCGACTAGCGTGTAGAGTTAGCGGCCATGACGGCGGCCGTTCGACGTTACCTACGACTGCTGGGCGAGACAGACCCGATAGAGGTGCTGAGCAGCGCGCCGGGCCGCATCGAGGCCTGGCTGGAACGCGTGTCCCCCAGCTCGCTCGACGAGCCGGGCAGCGACTCGCAGTACGGCACTGACGGCCCCGGGATCGAGAGCGCCAGGTCGCCCCGCGAGCTGCTCGCCAGCCTGGCCGACTTCGAGCTCGTCAGCGGCTTCCGCCTGCGCCAGCTCGTCGCCATGCCGGGTATCGAGCTCCAGAGCATCGACCACTCGGGTTGGTCCTCGCGCTACCGGCGCTGCGAGCCGAGCCTCGCGTTCGAGGCCTTCCGCGCCCTGCGCTCATGGAACCTGGCCTTGCTGGCCGGCTTCAGCCTCGAGGACTGGCTGGCCGAGGGCTTCCATCCCGAGCGAGGCTTCGAGAGCTGCGACCAGATCGTGAGGCAGCTCGCCGGGCACGACCTCGACATGATGCTCAGGCTGGGGATCGATCTGCGCGGACCGAGCTCGCGAAGCTCAAGCCGATGATGACGATCGACAGGATCGGCAGTATCAGTATCAGCGGCAGGAACCAGACCGACAGGGCGTTGGAGCCCACGAGCGCAGCGTTGACCATCTGGAGCTGCACGAGGGTGAAGGTCCACAAGGTCAGCAGCTTGAGCCAGCGCAGCGACGTCCCCAGCGCGCCAGCGACGCGCTCGGCGTTGTCCTCGGTCACCCTGACCGGCACGTTCCAGTAGCGCGGCGATATGCGCCGCATCAGCGGCAGCAGCAGCGACATGAACAGCCACATGCCAACCTGCACCCAGGCGAGGTTCAGCAGCGCGCTGCGGGGGCCGAAGGCGTCGGCCTGGCCAGACGCCCCGAAGTGAGTGGGCACCTGATCGGGCAGGCGTCCCCACGCGGCCAGCGGCAGCGCGAACGACAGCAGCACGCTTAGCACGCTGATCGCCTCCAGAGCGCGCTCGAGGCTGGAGAGGGGGCGGTTCAGACCAGCTACCAGAGCCTGCGAGGTGCGCTCGTCCATCCTGTTGGCGCCGAGCCACATGGCATCAGGCTACCAGGGAGGGCGTGGTAGACTCCGCCGTCATGGCTATCGAGCAGACCTTCGCGATGGTGAAGCCCGACGGCGTACGCCGTCAGCTGGTTGGAACGGTCATCAAGCGCCTGGAGAACAAAGGGTTCCGCATCCGCGGGCTAAAGCTGATGCAGATCAGCCGCGCTCTAGCCGAGCGCCACTACGGCGAGCACGCCGGCAAGCCGTTCTACGAGGGCCTGGTGTCGTTCATCACCTCCGGTCCCGTGGCCGCGATGGTCGTCGAGGGCGAGAACGCCATCGCCGAGTGGCGCAAGATGATGGGCGCCACCAACCCCAAGGACGCGGCACCCGGCACGATCCGCGGCGACTTCGCGACCACCATCGACGAGAACGTCGTTCACGGCTCGGATGCTCCTGCCACCGCCGAGCGCGAGATCTCGATCTTCTTCGACCCGGCGGAGCTCGTCGACTGAGCGTGCCCGACGCCGCGTCGCGCCGGCCAAGGCCGGTGCCGTCGCTGCGCGGTCCTTAAGAGGTGACAATGCCAGCCCTGTCACAGCGCATCGCGGCCCTCAAGGGCTCCTCGACAATGGCCTTCGACAGCCGCGTCAAGGAGATGACGCGCAGCGGTATCGACGTCGTCGCCATGACCGCGGGCGAGCCGGACTTCCAACCGCCCGAGCACGTCCTGGAAGCCGCGCGCGAGGCGATCCGCCTCGGCAAGACCAAGTACACGGCCAACGAGGGCACGGCCGAGCTGCGCCAGGCTGTGGTCGACAAGTTCCAGCGCGAGAACGGTCTGACCTACGCCCCCGATCAGGTGCTGGTGTCGAACGGCGGCAAGCAGGTGCTGTACAACGGCTTCCTCTCGGTGCTCGAGCCCGGCGACGAGGTCGTGATCATCGCTCCCTACTGGGTGAGCTACCCGGCGCAGGTACAGCTCGCCGGCGGCGTGCCGGTGATCGTCCCCACCTCGCCCGACTCGGGTTTCATGCCCGAGATCGAGGCCGTCGCGGCCGCGATCACCAGCCGCACCAAGGTGCTGGTCATCAACTCGCCGTCCAACCCGACCGGCGCCGTCTACCCACCGGCGCTCGTCGAGGCCCTGGCCGGCCTCGCCGTCGAGCACGGCCTGTGGCTGTTCACCGACGACCTCTACGAGCATCTGGTCTACGACGGCGTCTTCACTCCGGCGGCGCGCTTCGCCCAGGACCAGACGCTGGTCGTCCACGGCGCCAGCAAGGGCTACGCCCTGACCGGTTGGCGCATAGGCTTCGGCGCCGGGCCCAAGGCCCTCATCCAGGCGATGAGCCGGCTGCAGGGCCAGTCGACGAGCGGCGCGAACAGCCTCGCTCAGCACGCGACGGTGGCGGCCCTGAACGAGGTCGAGAAGACGACGGAGTTCCAGAAGATGACGCGCGCCGCCTACAGGGAGCGCCGCGACGTGCTGGTGGCGGGCCTCAACCGCCTCGGCCTCAAGACCCCGTGTCCTCAGGGCGCGTTCTACGTGATGGCCGACAGCACCGGCATCGATCCTGACGAGGGCAGGGCTGCGCTGCGGCTCCTCGAGGAGGCTCACGTCGGCGTCGTGCCCGGCACCGACTTCTCCGCGCCCGGCCAGATCCGCATGAGCTACGCGACCAGCTTGGCGCGCATCGAGGAAGCGCTGGCGCGCATCGGCAAGCTGCTGGGCTGAGCGCTAGTCGCTCCGCGCTCCTGTCGCGCTCCGCGCCCTGTGCTCCGCGCGCGCCGGTGCGTCGGTCATGGCGCCTCGGCACGGCGCTAGACTCGCCGTGTGATCGGACCAGACGCCCGCTTCAAGACGATAATCGAGCCGTTTCGCATCAAGACGGTCGAGCCGATCAGGTTCACCTCGCGCGAGGAGCGCCGGCGCGCCCTCGCCGCCGCCGGCTACAACCTCTTCTCGCTCCATGCCGACGACGTGCTCATCGACCTGCTCACCGACTCAGGCACCGGCGCGATGTCGAGCGAGCAGTGGGCCGGCATGCAGCGTGGCGACGAGAGCTACGCCGGCGGACGCTCCTTCTTCCGCTTCGAGGCGGCGGTGCAGGGGATCACCGGCTTCAAGCACGTCCTGCCGACCCACCAGGGCAGGGCCGCCGAGCGGATCCTCTGCGGCGTGGCCCTGAAGCCGGGCGACATCGTCCCCAACAACACGCACTTCGACACCACGCGCGCGAACGTCGAGGCGGTCGGCGCCGTCGCTCTCGACCTGCCGATCCCGGAGGCGCGCCAGCCCGCGGTGGAGCTGCCGTTCAAGGGCAACATGGACGTCGAGGCCCTCAGGAGCGTCCTCGCCCAGAACCCCGGCAAGGTGCCGCTGGTGATGCTGACGGTGACGAACAACTCCGGTGGCGGGCAGCCGGTGAGCATGGCCAACGTGCGCGAGGTCAGCGCCGTGTGCCGCGAGCACGGCGTGCCGCTATTCCTCGACTGCTGCCGCTACGCCGAGAACGCCTACTTCGTCAAGCTGCGCGAGGCGGGTTACGCGGACGCTTCACCGAAGGAGATCGCGCAGGAGATGTTCGCCTACGCCGACGGCGCCACCATGAGCGCCAAGAAGGACGGCATGGCGAACATCGGCGGCTTCCTGGCGCTGAACGACGACGACGTGGCGCAGGCCGCCCGCAACCTGCTGATCCTGAGCGAAGGCTTCCCGACCTACGGCGGGCTGGCGGGCTACGACCTCGAGGCCCTCGCCATCGGCTTCGAGGAGGCGCTGCAGGAGCCCTACCTGCGTTACCGGCTGCGCTCCGTCGAGTACCTGGGCGAGCGCCTCACGGCCGCGGGCATCCCGATCGTGCGGCCGCCGGGTGGGCACGCGATCTACCTCGATGCCGGCGCGCTGCTGCCGCAGGTGCCGGCCGGCGAGTACCCGGCCTGGGCGCTGTCGCTGGTGCTCTACCTCGAGGGTGGGGTGCGCTCGGTGGAGATCGGCTCGGTGATGTTCGGTCGGCAGCCCGACGGCAGCGAGAAGCCGGCCGCGCTCGAGCTGGTGCGCCTGGCGTTCCCACGCCGCACCTACACCCAGAGCCACGTCGACTACCTCGCCGAGGTGCTGCTTCACGTCGGCGGGCTCAGGGAGCGCATCCGTGGTGTGCGGATGGTCGAGGCGCCGGCGGTGCTGAGGCACTTCACCGCGCGCTTCGAGCCGGCGCACGGGGAGCTGATCGCCTGAGCAGCCGTCGGCGGGTCGCTCGCGACCAGCCGCCGACCGCGGCTGGACGGGCCCAGTACCGGGGCGCCGCCGCTACCCGAACAGCTCGTCGGGCGAGATCGGCCGCGTCTTGCGCGCGTAGGTGGTAGGGCGCTTGTGGAAGAAGTCGTAGTGGCGCCCGGCCAGCACCTCTTCCTCGAACCAGGCTGTCTCGGCGACCAGCGCAGGGTCGGGCGCGAAGAGCGGCTCGAAGCCGGCGCTCGTCATGGCGCCGTCGAAGCGCGCCTCGACGTAGGCCTTCACGGTCCTCAGGTCCATGAACTCGAGCTCGCCCTGCGAGAAGATCCAGTCGAGGATCGCCATCTCGGAGGCATGAGCCTCGAGACAGGCGCCTCTCACCTCGTCTTCGAAGCGACCCTCGAACCACTCCGGGTGCTCCTCGCGCAGCAACCTGACGAGCAGGTAACCGAACTGAGCGTGGAGCTGCTCCTCCTTGCTGGTGGCCTCGACGACGTTGGCGATCCCCTTGAACAGGCCGCGCTTGCGATCGAAGCTCTTCATGATCAGGAACAGCCCGAAGAGGCTGACGTGCTCGACGAAGGCGCTGAACAGCAGCGTGCTGAGCGCCGCGGTGCGGCCGTCGGCGTCGGGCCGACCGCTCGGCTTCACGGCCAGGCGGCGGTTCAGGAACTCGAGGCGGGCGCCGAACGCCGGCTCGGAGTGCAGGTTCGCGAAGGCCTCGGTGAGGCCGGTCAGCTCGAGCAGGTGCGCGTAGGCGTCCTGATGCCTGACCTCGGACTCGGCGAAGGTGAAGCCGACGGCGCTGACCTCCGGCTTCGGGAACCAGAGGCGCAGGTCGCCCCAGAACGTCTTGACCGCCACCTCGACCTGGGCGATGGCGAGGAGCGTCTTGCGGATCGCCTCGCGCTCGTGCGGCAGGACCTTGACGCGCAGGTCCTGCACGTCGCCTAAGAGGTTGTACTCGGTGTGCACCCAGTAGGAGTGCCTGATCGCGTCCTTGAACTCGAGGAACTCCGAGTACTCGATGGGGTGGAGCGCTGCGCGCGGGGCGAGCAGGGACCTGCTGGCGGGGCTTGCTGTCGTCGCTCCTGAGGCAGTCGGGTTCTCGGCGAGCGTGCCCTGGTCGGTGCTGGCGAGGGCTCGGGCCTCGGGCCGCACGCTCACGCCTCGCAGCTCGTGCAGGTGACCAGCGCGCGGTTGAACTCCTGCGCCGCGTTGACGCTGTGCTGGTAGTAGAGGCTCTTCACGCCGCGGCGCCACGCCTCTAAGTGCAGCGCGTTGAGGTCCTTGGCGGGCGTGTCGGGGTGGATCATCAGGTTCAGCGACTGCCCCTGATCGATGTACTCCTGCCGCTGGCCGGCCTGGACGATCAGGTCCATCTGGCTGACCTCGCGGAAGGTCGCGAAGACGCTCTTCTCGTCGTCGGAGAGGCAGCCCAAGTGCTGCACGCTGCCGTCGTGCTCGAGCACGCTGCGCCAGGTGCTCTCGTCGTCCTTGCCCTTCTCGGCGAGCAGCTCCTTGAGGTGCGGGTTGCGGAAGCTGGTGACGGCCTTGGCGAGGTCTCTGACGTAGTAGTTCGAGCGGAACGGCTCGATCGACTGCGAGACCTGCCCGAGGATGAACGAGCTCGAGGTGGTGGGCGCGATCGCCATCAAGGTGGTGTTGCGCCTTCCGTAGCCCTGCATCATCTCCGGCTCGCCGTAGCGCTGCGCCAGGTCGGCGGAGGCGTCGTCGGCGGCTGCGCGGATCGTCGAGAAGATGCGCTTGTTGAGGCTGGCGGCCGCCAGGCTGCCGATCGGCACGCGCTTGTGCTGCAGGTACGAGTGCCAGCCCAGCACGCCGACGCCGAGCGCCCGGTGCCTCTCGGCGAAGCGCCGAGCGCGCGCCAGCTCGGGGATGCTCCTTGCACGCTCGATGAAGTCGGACATGACGGCGTCGAGGAAGCGCGTGAGCACCTGAACGGCGTCGGTATCCTTCCACTCGTCGAAGTAGAGCAGGTTGAGGCTCGAGAGGCAGCAGACGAACGACTCCTCCTCGGTGACGGGCAGCATCACCTCGGAGCAGAGGTTGCTGGAACGGATCCTCAGGCCGGCGTCTTTGTAGGCATCGGGCGTGCCGCGGTCGACGTTGCCGGTGTAGAGGATGTAGGGCAGGCCGCGCTCGGTGCGGCTGCGCAGGACTGTCGCCCACACGGCACGCTTGTCGGCGTCACCGGCGATCATCGCCTCGAGCCACGCGTCCGAGACGGTCAGGCCGAAGAACAGGTTCTGGATCGGACTGCCCTCGGACTTGATGGTCAGGAACTCGTCCGTGTCGAGGTGCTCGATCGGCAGGTAGACGGCGCAGGAGCCGCGCCGGGTGGCGCCCTGCTTGGTCACGTCGATGAGCGTGTCGAACAGGCGCATGAAGTTGACCGCGCCCTCCGACTCGCCGTTGTCGGTGATGGGGGAGCCGCGATGGCGCACGTCGCCGAAGTAGGCGCTGGTGCCGCCGCCGTACTTGCTCATCACCCCGATCTCGCCGACCGCGCCGAGGATGCCGGCCATGCTGTCGGGCACGTAGGAGCCGAAGCACGAGATCGGCAGCCCGCGGCTCAGCCCGAAGTTGGCCCACACTGGCGACGCGAGCGAGAACCAGCCGCGCGACATGTAGTCGATGAAGCGCTCTTTGATACCGTCCATGCCCGGCAGCAACTCTTCGGCGCGCTCCGCGATCTGCTTTATGCGCCGCTCCGGCGTCACGCCCGGCAGCAGGTAACCGCGCGACAGGAACGCCCGGCTCTGGTCGTTGAGCCATTCGAACGGCGGTCGTTCGCTCGATGACGCCACCACGGTTCTGCGTACCGGCCGGGCGGCGGGGAGTGGGAGTGCCTGATGAGCTGACGGTGCGATAGAAGACATGCCTCACCTCGATGCCCTTCTCGCGAGGGCTGCTGGAGTGAGTCGCGAAGCGGGTACTCGGGCTTCGTGCTCGCATCTCGCCGCCGCCTGATGGGTCAGTGGCAGGATGCGTCGCGCGTCACCGTTGCGGGACAGCGCCGGACTCTCACCGGCTTCCCCCGACGCCCTGCATCTGGAAGGTGCAGGCGGCCATCCTGTCTGGATGGCGTCGCGACCGGACCGGGACCACCAGATGAACACCAACAGTGGTAGTAGGTCCTGGGCCAGAAGGTACCACATCTTGTGCCTAGGTCAATGCGGCCTATCTCTCTTGAGGTGGCGCGCGGTTACACTCCTTGGGTGCGCATCTCCGTAGAGCTAGTCCCTCGCGATGTCGCTGCCTTCCAGGCGCAGCTCGACGAGGTCGGAACCCTCGCCAGGGTCGACGTGATCAACGTCCCTGACCTCGCTCACTTCGAGATGCGCGGCTGGCAGGCGGCCGTCGACGTCAGGCACCGCGCCGGCGACCGCTGGCAGTGCGTGCCGCACGTGCGCGCCATGGACCTCGACGTCAAGCGCCCATGGGCTCCCATGACCGAGCTCCAAGCGACAGGCGTCGGCGAGGTCCTGGTGGTCACCGGCGACCCGCCGGCCGACATGCGCCACAAGATCACGGGCGCGAGCGCGATCGACGTCATCCGCTTCCTCAAGACCGCTCATCCCGAGGTCCGCGTCTACGCCGCGCTCGACCCGTACCGCTCAGGCTTCGCGGCCGAGCGCGACTACGCGCTGCGCAAGCTCGACGCCGGCGCGGATGGCTTCTTCACGCAGCCGTTCTTCGATGTGCGCCTGATGGGCGTGTGGCACGACCTGATGGGCTCGACGCCCGTCTTCTGGGGCGCCACCAGCGTGACCTCCGAGCGCTCGATGCGCTACTGGCTGTCGCGCAACCGCGCGGTGTTCCCGGCAGGCTTCGAGCCCACGCTGGCTTGGCACCGCCGCTTCGCCGCCGAGGTGCTGGGGTTCGCGGAGGAGCACGACGCCGACATCTACTTCATGCCGATCCGCGTCGGGATCGGCGATTGGCTCGGCGAGCTGCTGGGCTGAGGCGGCGGCTCGACGGATGCCGTCTCGCCTGGGTCGTAGCCGAGGTTGGGAGCCAGGTCGATCTCGAGTTGCGAGAGCGGAACGCCGCTGCGCTCCGACAGGTCGACCAGTTGATCTCTGCCTACCTTGCCGACGCCGAAGTAGGTGGCTTCGGGGTGCGCGAAGTAGAGCCCTGCCACGGCCGAGGCTGGCGTCATCGCCAGCGACTCTGTCAGCGCGGCGCCGGTGTTGGCGGTGACGTCGAGCAGCTCGAAGATGTCGCTCTTGATGCGGTGGTCGGGGCTGGCCGGGTAGCCCGGGGCGGGCCTGATGCCGCGGTAGCTTTCGGCTATCAACTCCTCGGAGCTCAGGTTCTCGTCTGGTGCGTAGCCCCACAGCTCCTTGCGGACGCGCTCGTGCAGGCGCTCGGCCAGACCCTCGGCGAGGCGGTCGGAGAGAGTCTGCAGCAGGATGGCCGTGTAGTCGTCGTGAGCGGCCTTGAGCTTCAGCGCGCGCTCCTCGGCGCCGTGGATCGAGACGCTGAAAGCCCCGAGCCAGTCGTCTACGCCTGAGCCCTCTGGCGCCAGGTAGTCGGCGAGGGTCAGGTTCGGCTGGTCCTCGCGCTTGGCCATCTGCTGGCGCAGCCCTGGGACGACGGCACGTACGGTGCGCACCGCGCGGCGCTCCTCGTCCGCGTAGACGACGATGTCGTCGCCGCGCGCCGCGGCGGGGAAGAGCCCCACCACCGCCCGCGCCTCCAGCCAGCGCTCCTTCACGACCTTGTCGAGCAGCTCCAGAGCCTCGGCGTAGAGGGTACGCGCCGCCTCGCCCGTCTCCGGGTGGTCGAGCACGGCAGGGAACCGCCCCGGCAGCTCCCAGGCGAGGAAGAACGGCCCCCAGTCGATGCGCGGCACGATGTCCTCGAGCGGGTAGGGCGCGAGCAGGGTTACTCCCGGCTGCCGCGGCCTCACGATGTGCGACCAGTCCTTGAACCTCGGAGAGCGCGCGCGGGCCTCGGCCAGCGGCAGGAGATCCCTGGCGACCTGCCGCTGAGCGTGCTGGCGCCTGATCTCGGCGTACTGCTCGGCGATCTCCCTGGTCAGCTCGGGGCGCTGCTCGGCGGAGACGGCGCGTCCCACGACGCCGACCGCGCGGGAGGCGTCGAGCACGTGCACCGTCAAACCGCCGTAGGCGGGCGCGATCTTGACGGCGGTGTGCGCCCTCGAGGTAGTCGCACCGCCGATGAGCAGCGGCAGGCTCATGCCGCGGCGCTGCATCTCGCCGGCCACGTGAACCATCTCGTTGAGCGAGGGCGTGATCAGGCCGGACAGGCCGACCACGTCGACACCCTCGGCGACGGCGGTGTCGAGCAGCCTGTCGGCCGGCACCATCACGCCGAGGTCGACGACCTCGTAGCCGTTGCAGCCCAGCACCACGCCGACGATGTTCTTGCCGATGTCGTGCACGTCGCCCTTGACGGTGGCGAGGAGCACCTTGCCCGCCTTGCGCACGGCGCCGTCGACCTGCTCGCGCTCGAGGTAAGGCGTCAGCACCGCGACGGCCTTCTTCATCACGCGCGCGCTCTTCACGACCTGCGGCAGGAACATCTTGCCGGCCCCGAACAGGTCGCCCACCTCGTTCATGCCGTCCATCAGCGGGCCCTCGATCACCTGCAGCGGGCGTCCCAGCTCGGCCATCGATTCGAGGGCGTCTTGCTCGACATGCTCGTCGATGCCGTGCACCAGCGCGTGCCTGAGGCGCTCGCCGACCGGGGCCTGGCGCCAGGCGTCGTCCTTGGCGCGACCGGCTGTCGTCTGCGGGTCGAGGCGCTCGGCGAAGGCGATCAGGCGCTCGGTGGCGTCGGGACGGCGGTCGAAGAGCACGTCCTCGACGTGCTCGAGCAGGTCGGCCGGGACCTCGTCGTAGACCGTCAGCGTCTCCGGGTTGACTATCGCCATGTCGAGGCCGGCACGGATCGCGTGGTAGAGGAACGAGGCGTGCATCGCCTCGCGGACGGCGGCGTTGGAGCGGAACGAGAACGAGACGTTCGAGACACCGCCCGAGGTCAGCGCGCCGGGCAGGTTGGACTTGATCCAGCGCACGGCCTCGATGAAGTCGATGGCGTAGCGGGCGTGCTCGCTCATCCCCGTTCCGACAGTGAGGATGTTGGGGTCGAAGATGATGTCCTGCGGCCTGAAGCCCGCTCGCTCGGTGAGCAGCTCGTAGGCGCGCTCGCAGACGGCGATGCGCCGCTCGTAGGTGTCGGCCTGTCCGCTCTCGTCGAACGCCATCACCACGACAGCGGCGCCGAAGCGCTTGGCGATAGCGGCCTGTCTGAGGAACTCGGCCTCGCCCTCCTTGAGCGAGATCGAGTTGACGATGCCCCTGCCCTGCAGGTGCTTGAGGCCCGTCTCCAGCACGGTGAAGTTGGAGGAGTCGAGCATCACGGGCACCTTGGCGATGTCGGGCTCGGCCGCGAGCAGCCTGAGGAAGGCCGCCATGGTGGCGGGCCCGTCGATCATGCCCTCGTCGAAGTTGATGTCGATGACCTGCGCGCCGCCCTCGACCTGCTCCCTGGCGACCTCGAGCGCGGCAGGCAGGTCGCCGGAGACCACCAGGCGCTTGAAGCGGCGCGAGCCGGTCAGGTTGGTGCGCTCGCCAACGTTGACGAACGCGCTGGAGGCTGAGCCTGGCGCGCCCGCACCGCCGGCGCTCTCATCGGCCACGTCGGTGCTGTCCGTGCCGGCGCCGGACGCGACAGGCTCCAGCCTCAACACCAGCGGCTCGAGCCCGGCGAACCGGGGCGCTCCGTCAGCCTGCGCCGGCCGCCGCGGCGCCACACCCTGAGCGGCCGCCGCGAACGCGCGGATATGCTCGGGCGTGGTTCCGCAGCAGCCCCCCACGATGTTCAGCCATCCCTGCCCGGCAAACTCGCCGATGAGGCGTGCCATATGGCCCGGCGTATCATCATACCCGCCGAAGGCGTTGGGCAGGCCGGCGTTGGGGTAGACGGATGTGAAGCAACCGGCCAGGCCGGAGAGCTCCTCGACGTACGGCCGCAGCTCCCTGGGGCCCAGGGCGCAGTTGAGGCCGACGGCGAGCAGGTCGACGTGAGACAGAGAGGTCCAGAACGCCTCGAGCGTCTGGCCGGAGAGCAGCCGGCCGGAGGCGTCGATGATGGTGCCCGACAGCAGCACCTGCGCCCTGATCCCAGTGGCGGCCATGGCGTCCTCGCAGGCGAGCAGGGCCGCCTTGGCCATCAGCGTGTCGAACACCGTCTCGACCAGGAGCAGGTCGACGCCGCCTTCGAGCAGGCCCGTCGCCTGCTCCAGGTAGCCAGAGTGGACCTGGTCGAAGCTGACCTCGCGGTAACCGGGGTCCTCGACGCGCGGCGACAGGCTGAGCGTCTTGTTGGTCGGGCCGATCGAGCCCGCCACCCAGCGCGGGCGCTCGGGGGTCGAGGCCGCGTCGGCCGCTGCCCGCGCCAGGCGCGCCGAGGCCAGGTTGATGTCGTAGATCGCGTCGTCCAGGGCGTACTCGGCCAGGCCGAGGCGCGTGGCGTTGAAGGTGTTCGTCTCGATGATGTCGGCGCCTGCCGCGAGGTAGGCGTCGTGGATGGCGCGGATGTGGTGCGGCTGGGTCAGCGACAGCACGTCGTTGGCGCCCTTGAGGTCCTTGCCATGAGACGCGAAGCGCTCACCGCGAAAGTCGGCCTCGCTCAGCTCCAGACGCTGGATCATGGTGCCCATCGCCCCGTCGAGGACCAGTACGCGTTCGGCGAGGTGATCGGCGATGTTATCGGCGGCGCGGCGCTGCATGACGGAACAGGATAGCCGACGGCTGCGTGCGGCTGTGCTTACGGTGGGCGCAGGTGACGGCTTGGCTGCGGCGTCGTCCTCGGCCTCGGGTCGGTTCTATCGCAGGCGGGGATCCGTCGCTGCACGATCGAGCTCGAGCCTGTAGCCTTAGTCCACTTACTG
>CAYYOK010000008.1:24029-59963 GCA_964473205.1 uncultured bacterium
GGGGATCCGTCGCTGCACGATCGAGCTCGAGCCTGTAGCCTTAGTCCACTTACTGGAGGTGAGCCTTGTTCCCGCGACAACGCACGCTGGCAGATCTTCGCGATGACGTGCTGGGCGAGGGTTCTTGCATCACCACGCCCTTCGGCGAGCGACGCTTGACCTACGCGGACTACATCGCTTCCGGCCGGCCGCTGGCCTCGGTCGAGGAGACGCTGAGGGCTGCCGTGCTTCCGCGCTATGCCAACACGCACACGGAGGACAGCGCCTCGGGCGCGGCCACCACGACGCTGGTCCACGAGGCCTCCGAGTACGTCAAGAGATGTCTCGGCGCCGACGACAGCTACAAGCTGCTGTTCCCCGGCACCGGAGCCACGGGCGCGCTCAAGCGACTCCAGGAGATCCTCGGGGTCAGCGTGCCTGGACACCTGCGCCAGCGCGTGCTGGAGCAACTCGACCCGGCCGACCGGATGGTCGTGTTCGTCGGTCCTTACGAGCATCACTCGAACGAGGTGTCGTGGCGCGAGTCGCTGGCGGAGGTCGTCACCGTCCCTCTCGATGCCGACGGCCTGATCGACATGACGGCCCTCGAGCGCGCCCTCAGCGACCCGCGCTACGCCGGCCGCCCGAAGCTCGGCACCTTCTCGGCAGCCAGCAACGTGACCGGCCTGCTGACCGACGTGCGGGCGGTCGCCTCTCTTCTGCACCGCCACGGGGCCCTCGCCGTGTTCGACTACGCCGCCAGCGCGCCCTACGTCCGCATCGACGTCAGCCCCAGCGCCCCGGACGCCGACGACTGGCTCGACGCCATCGTCCTGAGCCCGCACAAGTTCCTGGGGGGCCCCGGCGCCGCCGGACTGCTGCTGTTCCGCTCCGAGCTCTATCACCTCAGCGCGCCCACGACCGCCGGAGGCGGCACGGTCAGCTACGTCAGCCACACCCGCCACCGCTTCGTCGACGACATCGAGGCGCGCGAGGACGCCGGGACGCCCGGCATCCTGCAGAAGCTGAGGGCGGCTCTGGCGTTTCGCGTCAAGGAGCAGCTCGGAGCCGAGGTCATCGAGGCTCGCGAGAGGGAGCTGATCGAGCGGGCACTCGCGAGGCTGGCGAGCAACCCAGGCATCCGGCTGCTCGGCAACTTGCAGGCTCCTCGGCTCGCGGTGCTGTCGTTCCTGGTGACGTCCGGCGGCGAGCAGCTCCACGCCCGCTTCGTCGTGCGGCTGCTGTCAGACCTGTTCGGCATCCAGGGCCGCGCCGGCTGCTCCTGCGCCGGGCCTTACGGCCACGACCTGCTCGGTATCGACGAGGAGACCTCCGCCTGCTACCTCGGCGCCATCGAGGCCGGTTACGAGGGCGTGAAACCCGGCTGGGCGAGGGTAAGCCTCCACTACCTCGCAGGCGACCAAGACATCGACTTCCTGCTGTCGGCGATCGAGTTCGTGGCCGAGCACGGACACCTGTTCTTGCCCCTCTACCGCTTCTGCTGGCGCGGCGGCTCGTGGCGGCACCGAGGCCACGCTGCAGAGGAGGCGCACGGGTTCGAGCCGGAGAGCTGGGCTCCCGTCGGCCTCTGCGCGCGCAGGCGCGGCGAGGACTACGCCGCCTACTTGCAGGAGGCGCGCGATCTCGCCGAGCGCCTGGCCGCAGGGGAGACACCGGGGCTAGCCGATGACGCCGACGCGACGGAAGCCGCTCCCGCCGACCTAGACCCGCAGCTCGTGTGGTTCGCGAGGTAGCCCGAGCGGCGGCCGATCAGACCCTGCTGGGCGACCGCGCGAAACGCCCGCTGAGCTGGAACCGCCTTAGTCCGCTGCTCTGCTTCGCCGGGCGCGCAGGCGCGTGGTCGGGTTGATGAACAGGTAGTAGGAAGCCAGCAGGCCGCTGTAGACGACCACCGCCGTGTAGAGGAGGTGGCCGACCCGGTTCTCCGCGGTGACGGTCGGGAACCGTTGCAGGAACGGCACGATCAGCACGATGTCGTACGCCAGGAACCCGGCGAGTTGGCCGCCGGCGTTGGACCAGTACGGGCGCGCTACGCCGTAGGCGAAGTAGAAGGCGGCACCAAGGAAGATGAAGCCGATCAGCAGCGACAGGTCGGGGGTGATGCTCCAGAAGATCACGTTGGGCTGCTGAGCGAGCAGTCGGTAAGCCGCGATCAACAGGGCGACCACGAACACCACCATCGACCAGAAGACCGGCTTGGGTGTGGGCGGCGTCTTGTCGAGCGGGATGCGGAGGCTCCACAGCAGCATGACCACACCTACGGCCGCTAGCACCAGGCAGACGAGGCCGAGGGTCGTCATGCCGGCGCCAGCACCGCCCGCTCCGAGCCGCAGCGCCAGGACTCCAACCGGACCGAGGATCGCGATCATGTCGAGGGCGACTCCGGCGAGCGCGCCGTAGTTCTCCGTGAGGATCGGCCAGAGCGTCGATGCAGCCGCGGCCAGGAGGATGGAAGCGATGAAGATGTAGGTGAGCGGCGTGGTCCCTGGGAAGGGCCACATGCTCACCACGAACGGGAGTCTCAGGAAGAAGGAGACGGCGAGCATGGCCAGAAGACCGCACACGACCAGCGATGCGATACGCAAGGCTCTAGGCATGAGCTCCTCTTTCCAACCGAATGTGTTTGGGCGACACTCTACACGCAAACCGGACGGCCGGTGGCGAAAAGGCCCGCGGAGGGCGCGCCGTTCGGCCGAGTAGCATGGCGCATGGCAAACGAGCAACTGGACAGCGTCAAGCTCACCGAGGACGACGGTCTCGAGCATGGCTCGCATGACGATGCCAGGCCGCTCAACCGCAACCTGATCTACAACAACCCCGAGAAGTGGGAGATCGGCCGGCAGATCCTCGAGCGCTACACCGGCACGCCGCCCGAGGGCATGCAGAAGCAGATACTGCTCACCAATTTCGAGCACTACTCCGAGCGCTTCACCAGCATGGCCGACGACGTCGTCACCACCCGAGGCTCGGCGATGACGGCGCGCCACAGCGAGAGCCTCGGCGTCTCGCTGATCAACTTCTCGGTCGGGTCGCCGGTGGCGGCTCTGATCATCGAGGTACTCGCCACTGCCGAGCCCAAGGCGACCTTGTTCCTGGGCATGATCGGCGGGCTGCACCGCTCGCTGAAGGTCGGCGACTTCGTGCTGCCCACCGCCGCCATCCGCGACGAGGGAGCCTCGCGCCACTTCATGCCGCCCCAGGTGCCGGCGCTGCCGACGTTCAAGGTGCAGAAGTTCGTCTCGCAGATCATCGTAGAGCGCGGCTACGACTACCGCACCGGCGTCATCCACACCACCGACACCCGCTTCTGGGAGTTCAACGAGGAGTTCAAGCAGCAGCTCTACGACGAGCGCGCGCTCGGCATCGACATGGAGACCGCCACGCTGTTCTCGGTCGGCTTCGCCAGCAAGGTGCCGATCGGGGCGTTGCTGCTCGTCTCCGACTTGCCTATACAGCGCGGCGGAATCAAGACGCGCGAGTCCGCCAAGCGCGTCTTCCGTGAGTTCTCCGACCTGCATATCGAGATCGGGATCGAGGCGATGAGTCAGATCGCCGCTCGTGGGGAGCATATTCGGCACTATCGGTGGTGAGCATGACCTCGTTGGTCCTGCGACTGGACCTGGAGGGAGACTCACCTTCGCATGCGGAGATCGAGGCGGCGCTCGCCATCGGCGTCGAGTCGGGTCTGCGGTGCTTCATGCTCGAGACTGCCGGGGATTCGGTTGAGTCGCGGTCGCGGCTCTACGAGTTGGTGCGTGAGGGCGTGGTCGACGACCCCAGTAACGACGGCACCTTCATGGGCTTCGAGGAGTTCTCCGAGCAGCTATTCGAGCCGTTCTACTGGCGTTGGGCGGAGTGCCAGTTCCTCGCGGCGGTAGGTGACGAGTGGGTCGGGCTCACGAACCTGCAGCTTCGCGACAGTGGCGCGGAGTTCGGTGTGACCGTGGTGAAGAGGGCCTTTCGAGGTCGAGGTGTTGCGCGTGTGTTGAAGCTGCTCGCCCTCGATCACCTAAGGAAGCAGGGGGTGCGGTTGGTTCTAACGCGGAACGACTCACGTAACTCGGCCGTGTTACGGCTGAACCGGAGGCTGGGGTTCAGGATCGATGAACTTTCCTGACATGCTCGTACCGACTCTCGAAGAAGCAAGGTCTCTTTTGGAGGCCGCTCGCGTCAGGAACCCGACGCCTTGGGTCGAACACTCGACCTTCGTCGCTCGAGCCGCGCGGTCCATCGCCGAGCTAGACCGCGACCTGGACCCCGAGATCGCGGAGACGATAGGGCTGCTGCACGATATCGGTCGCCAAGAAGGCATCACCGACATGCGGCACACGCTCGACGGCTACAACTTCCTGCGCGCGCTCGGGTACGAGGACGCGGCCCGCATCTGCATCACGCACTCTTTCCCGATAGAAGACGCCAAGGCCACACGGTCTTCGCCTGGCAGATGGGATTGCACAGCCGAGGAGATGAGCTTCATCGACGAGTACCTACGAGAAGTCGAGTTCACTGACTACGATCGACTCATCCAACTCTGCGACTCTCTCGCGCTCCCGTCAGGGTACTGCCGCCTCGAGCAGCGGTTCGTCGATCTGGTGCTTAGACGCAGCTTCAACGATTTCACGGTGCCGCGCTGGCGGGCGTACATGGAGTTGCTGGAGTACTTCGGAAGGCGCGTAGGTCGACCCGTTTACGAGGTTCTAGCTATCTAGGGGCAGGAAGCGGTCAGTATCAAGCGTGTTCTCCATACGGTCAAACAGCTTGACTCTCCGAAAGGCTTCGGAGTAACTTGCGGCATGCGACCCACCGAGCGGGAGTTGGACGTTCTAGAGGTCTTGTGGCGCAACGGCCCCAGCACCGTGCGCGAGGTGCTCGATGCCCTTGGAGACGAGCACGAAGCCGGCTACACGAGCTGGCAGAAGATCATGTCGATCATGCTCGAGAAGGGCCTTGTCAGCCGCGCGGCCGAGGGGCGAGTGCACCGCTACGCCGCTCTCGTCTCGCAAGGCGAGGTGCGGAGCCTGATGGCCGGCGAGTTGCTGGACCGGGTGTTCGGCGGATCGGTGGCGGCGCTGCTACAGAGCGCCTTGGCGACGCGCCCGGCGACCGACACTGAGCTTCAACGGGTCGAGGCGCTGTTGGAGAAGGCGGTTGCCGAGGCTTCGGAGGCGGATAGGGGGGAGGAGACGTGAGCTCGTCGATCTCGGGCGATGCACTAGTGATGCTCGGTCAAGTTCTCGTCGGTTCGATCTGGCAGGGTCTGGTCGTCGGCGCAGTCGCGGCGCTCATCTTGGCCTTCGCTCGACGGCCCGCGGTGCGCTACCGCGTTGCCTGCCTGGCACTGTTGACGATGGTCGCGTGGCCGACCCTGACTCTGGTTCAGATCGTTGCCGAAGGGCCGTCGCCGCCTTCGACGGTTGGGCTTCCGAGGCCGGGCGTCGAGCAGGTAAGCGTGGGTCCGGCTCTCGCGACGACGGATAGGCCCGCGCCCGTCGCCTCAATCGAAGGCTCTGTCGGGAGCGCCCGCTCGATCGCTGGTGCGACGGGCGATTCTCCCGAGACGTCGAACGAGGCACCGGCAGTACCTCTGCTCCCGATCCTGGGCGCCTGTTGGTTGCTTGGCGTGGCCTTCGGCCTGACGCGCTTGGCGGTCGGAATCGGTTTGGTCGCAAGACTGAGGCGGTCGGCAAGGCTCGCCGGCCCCGAGGTAGTCGAGACCGTGGACCGACTCTCCAAGCAGCTGGCGCTGCGTGCACGCGTGGCCGTTCTCGAAAGCTGGCGGTTGGCGGCACCGGTTGTAGTAGGCGTCGTCAGACCCGTGATCATGCTGCCGATCGGACTGTCGACCCGCTTGCCAGCGGCGCAGTTCGAGGCGGTGTTGGCTCACGAGCTCGCGCACGCCTTGCGTCGAGACTACTTGGTCAACCTCCTTCAACGCGTGGCCGAGACGCTGCTCTTCCACCATCCAGTCGTCTGGTGGCTGTCGGGCGTCGTGCGTGAAGAGCGCGAGTTCCTGTGCGATGACGCTGCCGTTCGGGCCAGCGGCGGGAACGCTCTTGCCTTGGCGAGCGGCCTGGCTGCGCTCGCTGCGAGGCGCTCGTCGTCGCCGCTGGTGAGCGTGGCTGCGTTGGGCGAGGGGGCGCGTGACAACAGCGTTCTGGTTCGAGTGGGTCGTCTGCTTCGTGTCGAGGAGCCGGGACGCGGCAGAGCTTCATACGCCTTGCAGGCCATTCGACCTGCGGCCTTCCTGATCGCCTTGGCGGTCTTCGCTCCCGTCCTCGCTCAAGTTGGCGGAGCCGGGTTCGACGAGACGAACCAAGGGGGGCGTGAGGCAGCAGCTTTCCTTCCGATCGAGCTCGAGTACGGCTACCACATCGATGAGCGTGGCGCCCAGACGCTCTTCATGTATCTGAGCCTCCACAAGTACCTCGGGTCGTACGCTCTCGGTACTTCCGTTCGCGTGCTAGACGCGAATGACGGTGTTTCGGAGTCCTTCTCTCTCGACGAATCGTCGTTCCTGTTCAAGACTTTCGCGTTGGATCCAGCGTTGGCATCAACGCTCCAAGTGATCACGCCAGTCGGGTCGTGGTCGGTGCCCTTGCGCTCGACAGAGCCGTCCGTCGGTTTCGGCCCTGCGCAGAACCTGCGAGTCGAGCGTGGCAGGGCTTCAGGCAGCACACTCCTGGAGTGGGACGAGGTACAGGGGGCGTCTGTCTACGAGGTGTCGATCAGCCGACTCCAAGACATGACACCGATGCTGCTCAGGAGCACGGAGCCTTGGGTCGAAGTCGCCGGGTTCGTTCCCGGTCAGTACGAGGTCGTGGTGCGGGCGTACTCCGTCGACCCGACGACTCCACGGCAAGTGCTTGCGACGAACAGGACTCAGAGTCGTCCGCTTCGGTTCGAGGTCTTGTCTGAGACGCTCGATGAGACCAGCGTCGGCATCTTGGAGGGCAGAGTACGCACTCCTTATGGTCCTGCGGTGGGCGAGCAGGTAGTCCTACTCAGGCGGATGCTACAAGCTCCGGGCTCGAACTACGTAGCGTCTGCTTCCCGAAGGCAAACCACGACTACCGATTCAGAGGGGCGCTACCGCTTCGAAGACCTACCCGCGGGCCAATACTCAGTGCACTTTCCCCAGTCGCGCATCTACGGTACGAGCCCCGTTCTCGCCGACGCCACCCCAGCCAGTGGTTTTACGTGGGTAACCGGAGGTAGAACGACGACGGTACCCGACTTCTACCTTCCTGGATTCGTACGCGTGATCAACCCATGGCGTTGGCCCCCGACGACAACGGAGCCAGGAGAGGTGGAGTTCCGCTGGGAGCCGGTCGAAGGAGCGGATCACTACGTAGTCACTCTCTTCGAGCCACTTCAGGACGAGCCGATACCTTGGGAGCATCGACACACGATGCCGAGTATGCCTGTTGAAGAGGCGAGGTGGCTCGTCGACCTCGATACGGACAAGAGATACGCCTTCAGGGTCGAAGCGTGGAGCGAGGACGGCTACCTGTTGGGGCGTGGCGGGATCGATGTCGTGACTGGGTCGGGGAGCTAGCCTAAGCGCGACCGAGGACGCCTTCGATCGCCGCACTGACGGGCGTACATGGGGTTGCCGGAGCGCTTCGGCCGTCGCACCAGTCGGCCCGTGTACGAGGTTCTATCCGTTCATCGCTACGGAAGCGACACCCGCCGGCGCCCGTCCGACCAGGGCGCGCAAAGTCTCAGCGTCCACGTTGGCGCCGAACGCCGCTCTGCCCGGCTGGAGCCGCGCCCCGGCCGCCAGGGGCCCGATGTACACGGGGTCGAAGCCGAGCATGTCCACCAGGTCACCGACCGCGCGGCTGCCCTGCTCGTCGTCTCCCGCGATCGCGATCGCCTTCCGCCCTGGCGTACCGGCAGCCGCGGCTTCGGCTTCGAGGTCGTGGTACCCCATGTGGTTGAACGCCTTCACCAGCCGCGAGCCTGCCAGGTGCGCCTGCACGATCTCGCTGCTGGTCGTGCGTGGGTCGTTGAGGTCGTCGCGGATGCCGTCCGTCTCCCACCAGTAGTTCATCGCGTCGATGACCAGCTTGCCGCGCAGCTCCTCCGCGGGGACCGCGTGGTGCTTCCCGAGCGGCAGGGCGAGGATCGCCAGGTCGCCGGCGCGTGCCGCCTCGCCCGGCCACGCCGCTCGCGCTCCTGGCGTCAGGATCTCGGTGGTCAACGCTATCGCGCCGGGGTCGCCCGACCCGGCGATGACGACCTCGTACCCGGCTGCGAGCGCGAGACGCGCCAGCACGGTGCCGAGCTTGCCCGCGCCGAGGATGCCGATGGTACGGACCCGTTCGGTGGGCGCCGGTCGGTCGTGGACCGTCACGACGCCGCCATCCGAGGGAGCTTGCTCTCTGCCAGCATCTCGCGGACCATGGGGATGACCTTCGTGCCGAACAGCTCGACGCTGCGGAGCCGGGCGCTGGCGGGCACGGCGCCGCCTGTCGTGTAGATCAGGTCGAAGCGGCCGACGTCGAGCGAGGTCACCGCGTGCGCGATCTTGCGCGCCACGGTCTCCGGCGAGCCGACGTAGAGGGAGCCGTGAGCGACCTCGGCCTCGAAGTGCTCGCGCTGCCGCGGCGGCCAGCCGCGCTCTCTGCCGATGGAGTCCATCAGCTCCTTGTGACCCGGGTAGTAGATCTCCTTCGCCTCTGCGTCGGTCTCGGCGATGAACCCGGGCGAGTGCATGCCGACCGGGTACGCCTCCGTGCCGAGCTGCTCGGTCGCGCGACGGTACAGCTCGACGTAGGGGGAGAACCGCTGGGGCGCGCCGCCGATGATGGCGAGCATCAGCCTGAAGCCGTAGCGGGCGGTGCGGACCACCGACTGCGGCGACCCGCCGACGCCGACCCAGGTCCGCAGCCTGCCCGCCTCGGTCTTCGGGAAGACGTCGGCGTTCTCCAGGGCGGCGCGGGTGGTGCCCTCCCACGTGACGGGCTTCTCGTCCAGGAGCTTGTGGAACAGGTCGATCTTCTCCTCGAAGAGGATCTCGTAATCCTTCAGGTCGTAGCCGAACAGCGGGAAGGACTCCGTGAACGAGCCGCGGCCGAGGATGATCTCGGCGCGCCCGTTGGAGAGCGCGTCGATGGTGGCGAAGCGCTGGAAGACCCTGACCGGGTCGTCTGACGAGAGCACCGTCACGCCGGAGCCGAGCCTGATCCGCTCGGTGCGGGTCGCGATGCCGGCGAGCACCGTCTCGGGGGACGAGATCGAGAACTCGCGGCGGTGGTGCTCGCCGAGCGCGACCGCGTCGATGCCGACCTGGTCGGCCAGCACCGCCTCGTCGACCGCGGCGCGGATGGCCTGCGCGTAGGAGACGACGTTGCCGCTGTCGTCTCGCGGCAGGTCGCCGAAGCTGTCGATGCCGAACTCGAGCGTGGTGCTCGTCTGGCGCTTGTTCTCGCCCTGCTGCATGTGGGTACTCCTCTTGGCCCTAGTCCGGACGCCTATACCTGACGGCGCCCGGGTTAGTTGACACGTCAATCATATTCAGGCATGATTGACGTGTCAACTATGGAGGCGGCGCCTATGCGGACCACGAACACGGATCGAGCGAAGCGTCACCTGCCGAGCAAGGAGCAGCTGCGCGTGTGGCGCGACTACGTCGAGACCGCCGAGATCATTCGGGCGCGGCTGGCGAGCCGGATGCAGCATGAGTCGGCTCTCTCTTTCGGCGACTACCAGGTGCTCCTTGCGCTCAGCGAGGCCGAAAGACAGCGCCTGCGGTCCTCCGAGCTGGCTTCCCGGATCGACTGGGAGCGCAGCCGGCTTTCACACCACTTGGGGCGCATGGAGGGGCGCGGTCTCGTCCGGCGCGAGGAGTGCGCCGAGGACAGCCGCGGAGCCGAGGTCGTGCTGTCGGAGGAGGGTGCGAGAGCCTTCCGCGCCGGCTCGATCCCCCACCTGCAGGCAGTGCACGAGCTGTTCGTCTCGGCGCTGTCGACCGAGCAGCTCGCTCAGCTCGAGGGCGTGACCACGGCGTTGCGTCTCCACCTGCAGGGCGTCGAACACCGATGAAGACTGACGTGCATCTGCTCCCATGACCCCTCCGCTCATGCAGCCGGCTCTAGCAGCGTGACCCCGACCGGCGCGAAGCTGCCCATGGCGGCCAGCGCCGCGCCGGCGTCCGCCAGCGGGCGCCGCTCGCCGATCAGCCTCTCGATGGGCAGCGCCCGCGCCTGGATGAAGGCGAGCATCTCCGGGTAGCGCCACGCCGCCATCCCGTGGCCGCCCACGACCTGCAGCTCGTGGCGCGTCACGATCTGAAGCGGAACGCTCGGGTCGGAGTCTGCCGCCAGCAGCAGGCCGAGCTGAACGTGTCGGCCGCGCCGCCTGAGGGACCTCAGAGCCTGGCGCGCGGTGGCGGCGCTGCCGAGGGCGTCGACCGAGACGTTCACGCCGCCTGCGCTCAGGTCCCTCACCGCCTCGACTGGGTCTTCGACGCTGCGCGCGTTCACCGCCTCGGCGGCGCCGAACCCGCGCGCGAGGGCCAGCTTGCCGTCGTCGATGTCCACGGCGATGACCCTGGCGCCGATGCCGGCCGCGATCATCACGCCGGCCAGACCGACGCCGCCGCAGCCGTAAACGACGACGCTCTCGCCGGGGCCCAGTCGCGCCTGATGGACGAGCCCGGCATAGGCGGTCGTGAAGCGGCAACCGAGGCTGGCAGCGGTGTCGAACCCTAGGTCGGCCGGCAGCTCGACGAGGTTGACGTCCGCCCACGGCACCATCACGTACCGAGCGAAGCTGCCCCAGCCGTCGAAGCCGGGCTGGTACTCCCGGTCGCAGAGGTTCTGGTGACCGGAGCGGCACTCGCCGCAGGAGCCGCAGCCGCAGCAGAACGGCGCGGTGACGCGCTCGCCGCCGCTGAAGTTCCTCACCTCCCCTCCCACGGCCTTGACCACGCCGGCGAACTCGTGACCGGGCACATGCGGGAAGCTGACGGTGGGGTCGTGACCGACCCAGGCATGCCAGTCGCTGCGGCAGACACCGGTGGCGCGGACCTCGACGATCGCGCCGTGCGGCGGCGGCTGTGGGTCTGGGACGGTCGTCAGGCGAGGAGTGGCGTTCGGGGCGTCGACCAGGATGGCCTGCATGGTGGGCATGGTAGCTGGTAGCGACGCCCGCGCGATCGCGAGCCGCGGGATGCGGCGGCTGACCTAGGTCAAGGCGGCGCGAGTGGGTCGGTGGCAAGCTGGCGTCATGACGATCTCCAGGTACGACCTTGCCGCCGCGCTCTCCCCGGTCACCGCCGGCGCGAACAGGCAGCTCCTGGTCAACGAGAGCGGGCTCAAGGTCCTCTACCTTTCGCTGCTGCCAGGCCAAGGCATGCCGGTTCACAACCACCCGGGCTGCACGGTCACCATCCAGGGCATGGTCGGCGAGGCCACGGTCTGGCTCGATGGGAGCGAACACCCGCTTCGGCCTCTGGAGCTGGTGAGCTTCTCGGGCGAGCTGAGCGTCAGCCCGCGCAACCTCTCGGACGAGCCGGCAGGGGTGCTGATAACGCTGGCCGAGATGATGGGCGACTAGCGCGCTGCTGGCTCGAAGGCGCCTCACCAGCCGGCCGACTCACCGCCTACGATGTCCCCATGAGACGCACGGACGGCAAGCCGCTGATCCTCGGCCATCGCGGCTCGCCCCGCGCGGCGCACGAGAACACGCTGGCCTCGTTCGAGGCGGCGCTCGATGCCGGGGCCGACGGTGTCGAGCTAGACCTCCAGATCACCGCGGACGGCGTGCTGGTCGTGCATCACGATGGAGATATCGATGGCCGCTCGATCTTCGGGATGCGCCTCGATGAGCTCAAGAAGCTCGCGCCCAACGTGCCGACGTTCGGCGAGATCCTCGACTTCCTTGCGGAGCGCCCGCGAGCGCACCTGAACATCGAGCTCAAGGTGGCGGCGGAGGGCGACGGCCGCGACGCCGCGCTGGCCACCGCGCTATCCCTCTGGACCGGGCCGGCCAAGGAGCACGCCTGGGTGTCGAGCTTCGACCCGGGGGCGCTGGCTCGCTTGGACCAGCTCGGTGTCGAGGCGCCCCTCGCGCTGCTCGCCTACCTGGAAGAGCAGTTCGAGGCGTTGAGCACCTTGAACGTCGCAGCCGTGCATCCGCATCATTCGCTCGTGACGCCGGAGCGGGTAGCGGCCTGGCACGAGCGAGGCCTGGCGGTGTTCGTCTGGACCGTCAACGACCCCGAGCTGGCGGTGCGCCTGCTGGCCCTCGGCGTCGATGGTCTGATCGGTGACGATCCTGGCGGGCTCGTCAGGTCGAGGGACGGGCGCATCTGAGCGAATGAGCCGTGTGGTGGCGCCATGCCAAGATTGACGCGTGCCGCCCGTGGAGGTCGACCCCACCAAGGTCCGCGAGTTCGAGGACGCCGAGGCGTTCTACGAGTGGTTGGGCGCCAACCACGACACCGCCGACGAGCTGTGGATCAAGATGCACAAGGTCGGCAGCGGGCTGCGCTCGATCAACTGGAAGGAGGCCGTCGACGTGGCCCTGTGCTGGGGCTGGATCGACGGCATACGCAAGACCTTCGACGACAAGAGCTTCGTCCAGCGCTACACCCCTCGCCGCCCCAAGAGCGGTTGGAGCAAGATCAACGTCGACAACGTCGCGCGGCTCATCGACGAGGGGCGCATGACCGAGCACGGGCTGAAGCACGTCGAGGCTGCCAAGGCCGATGGCCGCTGGGAGCGCGCCTACGCCAGCTTCAAGGAGATGCCGGTCCCGGCCGACCTGCTCGCGGCGATCGAGGCGGATCCGAAAGCCAAAGCCACGTTCGACGTGCTCACGGCGCAGAACCGCTACGCGCTGTCGCTCAGGCTGCACAGCCTGAAGACCGAAGCCGGCCGCAAGAGGAAGATCGCTGTCTTCGTCGAGATGCTGAGCCGTGGCGAGACGATCTACACGCAGCCCAGGCCGCAACCCGGACCGAGTTGAGCACATGAGAGCGAAGGCCCTCCTGGCCATTGGCGCGACGGGGATGTTGCGACCTGCGCTCGACGAGCTGGCAGAGGCCAGGGAGCGGACGATCGTCGTGGCTCGCCGCGCCGCCGCAGCGCACGCCGCGAGAGCGGTTCCGTGCCCTGAGGTAGTGACGCTGGACCTCGACTGGCAGGACCCTGGCGCCGTGTCGAGCATCGCACCGCATCTGGGCGAGGACCTCGACCTTGCCCTGCTGTGGATCCATTCCACCGCGAACGGGTTCTGGAGCGAGTTGATGACCCTGCTCGTGCGCCGGCCGTGCACGGTCGTCCAGGTGCTAGGGAACCGCGGTGACCCGGTCGAGTTGCGCCGCCTGGTGGCCGAACTCGGACCGGCCTCGGGCTTCCGCTACCTGAGCGTGAAGCTGGGCGCGATCCAGGAGGGCCGCCGTTGGCGTTGGCTGACCCACGACGAGATCAGCGCGGGGGCCGTGACCGCCGCCCGAGAGCTGCGCGACATGTCGGTCGGGGACAGGCCACCCGACAGAGGTCCGTAGAGGGTCAGCGCGAGCGGCGCGGCAACCGTGCTAGCCGGCGGCACGCGTCATCACGCCGACGCCTCGCGCTCCTCGGCGGCTCGACGCATGGCCTCGTCGGGCTTCCCGAACACCAGCGAGGCCACGATGCTCACGACCAGCACGCTCACGACGACACTCAGCGACAGCAGCGTCGGGATGTGGAAGACGTCGAGCAGCAGCATCTTCGCGCCGATGTAGGTGAGGATCACGGCCAGACCGGTCTTCAGGTAGACGAAGCGGTGCACGACGTGCGCGAGCAGGAAGTACATGCTCCTGAGGCCGAGGATCGCCATGACGTTCGAGGTGAAGACGATGAACGGGTCGGTGGTGACGGCGAAGATCGCAGGTATGGAGTCGACTGCGAACACGACGTCGGTGAACTCGATGACGACGAGCACCAGCAGCAGAGGGGTCGCGTAGCGCACGCCGTCCTTGACGGTGAAGAACTTCTGGCCGTCGTACTCGGTGGAGACGCGGAAGAAGCGCTGAACGAGGCGCACGCCGGGGTTCTTGCTCAGGTCGGCCTCGCCGTCATCCTTCGAGAACAGCATCCGCAGGCCGGTGAACAGCAAGAAGGCGCCGAACACGTACAGGACCCAGTGGAAGTTCTCGATCAGCGTGACCCCGACGCCGATCATGATGCCGCGGAGGATCAGCGCTCCCAACACGCCCCACAGCAGCACGCGCTGCTGGTACTTGAACGGCGTGCGGAAGAAGTTGAAGACCAGCACGAAGACGAAGATGTTGTCGACGGCCAAGGACCACTCGAGGACGTAGCCGGTCAGGTACTCGATGCCCTTGGCGGGTCCCAGCCAGTTGTAGATGACCGCACCGAACGACAGCGACAGCGTCACCCACACGGCCGTCCAGAAGCCGGCCTCGCGCACCTTGACGACGTGCGCCTTGCGATGGAAGACGCCGAGGTCGAGAGCCAGCATGGCCAGCACGGCGCCGATGAACGCCACCCAAGCCCACAACGGAAGATCCACCACTACCTCCGTTAGGGTCTTGCCTGTCGAGAATCTCGACCTGAGTCGGCGCCCGGGCGGCCTTTGGCCACCGTGCTGACGAGCGCGAACATCCGGGGCGATGGTTCACGGAGCGCCCGGACGGCTACTCCCCCTACACGAGTGGCGATTCTAGCCTGATGCGCCCCGAACAGCAAAGCGGCGCGAGACCGGCCCTCGTCAAGCCGCCTTGGCTGCAGCGGGTCTCAGTCGCGTGCCGCTGCGCCAGGCGAGCCAGCCGAGCTGCGCCAGCGTGGCGAGCGAGAACGCCGCCATCGCGTAGGGCAGGCCGGGCATGCCCTGCCACACGACGCCGATCGCGAGGAGCACGGCGCTCGTCACGATGAACACTACGGTCGCCTCGCCGACGTGGGCCGTGTTGCAAAGGTGCGTCAGCCGGCCCTGCAGCGCGCTGCGCAGCGTGTCGAGCGGAGCCCAGAAGATCGCGGCGGCCACACCCAGCGCGGCCAGCTGAGCGAGCTGCGGGCTGAGGCCGGAGACGCCCGCGAACCACAGGCGCGAGAGCGGCGTGAACGCCATCGACGCCGAGATCACGAACAGGCAGGCAGCCAGGATCAGCGTGAAGCGCGTCAGCGCCCTGGCGGCTCCTGGCCTGTCCAGCAACGCGATCACGACCTCGGTGTAGGCGATGCCCACCGAGCGCAGCAAGAACAGCAAGCCGCTGACGGCCGGCAGCACGGCCAGCGAGGCAAGGGCCTCGGGCATGCGGCTGAGCGCGGCGCTGCCGAGCGGCTGAGAGAGCATCGAGACGAGCATGGTCAGCACCAGCGGCGCGTAGAAGCGCGAGAACGCGCCCCAAGTCAGCGGCGCTCCCGCTACGGCGAGCGGTAGGAGCTGCCGGCGCACCACGGGGCGCGCGACGAGATCGATGTAGGCAGCCTCGGCGACCACTCCGGCCGCCACCGCTCCGGCAGCCACCACGACACCTTCGGCTCCGGCCGCGGCCAGGGCGAGCAAGGCGACGCTCAGGGTCCCGACCCTGACGACGGTGCCGATCGTCACCTGACGCGCGTGCCCGAAGCGGATCAGCACGCCCTGATGGAAGCGTCGGTAGCCGATGGCCCAGGAGAACGGCAGGAGCCATCTGAGCGCCGTCCTCGCCGGTTCGATCAGCTCTGGCGGCGGCCCGATCAGCGGCACGATCACCAGGTCGAAGAGCGGCGTGAAGGCGAGCAGGGCGTGGAGAACGGTCAAGCCGCCTCCCGCGATCATCATGAAGCGCCGGATCAACCTGAAGGCGGACGCGTCCCGGGCGAGCGCGGTGCTGGCGGCCAGCAGCATGATTATCGGCGCCTCGACGATGAACGCGATCGGCAACGCGACGCCGCCATAAGCGCCGAGGTGTATCTCAGGGTCGGGCAGGCGCGCCAGGACCGCGCTGACCAGCGGTAGCTCGAGGGCCATCACCAGCCAGCTGATCGCGAGCGGCAGCCAGGTTCGTACGACGAGGCCCAGGCCAACGCGGTCTCCAGCCGGCGTCGACGACGGCGAAGGGTCGGGGGAGCCGCTCACGCGCTGAGCCTATCCCTGTAGCCGGGGTCCGCGATAGCCGTCCTCGAGGTTTGATGGCCAGCCGTCAACGGCTGGCGGAATCTGTTATAGGATCATCATCAAGAGTCGAGTTCTGCTGATATCTGGTAACCGTTATCCTGCATTGACTAAGGAATCGTTATCCGGGAAGCTGCCCGAGAGCTGCGGTGCGGTGTGCGCCAAGTGGAGGTAGTGTGATCACAACGGCAGTAAGCAAGGCCGGTCTGACGGCCGCCAGGCAGATCGTGGCCCGTCTAGCGGCCAACGGCGTCGACACCGTCTTCGGCATCCCTGGCGTTCACAATCAGGCGCTGTACGACGCTCTCGTCGACGAGCCTTCGGTTCGGTCAGTCGTGACCCGCCACGAGCAAGGTGCGGCGTTCATGGCCGATGGCTTCGCTCGAGCCAGTGGCGGAGTCGGCGTCTGCTGTCTCATCTCCGGGCCTGGGGCCAGCAACGCCGCGACCGCACTGGCTGAGGCGTATGCGGACTCATCGGCGGTAGTTGCGCTCGTCACGAGGTACCTGGACTCGCCTCTCGAGCGGGGTCGTCGCCTCCATGACATGCGGGATCAGTCCGCCTTCCTGCGCTCGATCACGAAGGAGACGCTCACCGTCTCACGAGTCGACGAGGCCGCCGAAGCCGTCGAGACAGCGCTGGCGCTTGCGCAAGCGGGTCGGCCCGGGCCCGTGGCGGTGGAGCTCCCCCTCGAGATCCTCGACGAGCGCTCATCGGAAGCGGCGCGGACGACCCCTGTCGCGCCGGTCGGGAGCGCGCGCCCACGGTTCGACGAGGCAGTCGGGCTGCTCCGAGCCGGCCGCCGGCCGGTGATCGTCGTAGGTGGAGGAGCGTCCGACGCTCCCTCTGAGGTGCGCGCGCTGGCCGAGAGGCTTCGCGCTCCGGTCGTGTGCACGACCGCGGGCAAGGGCGTCTTGCCGGCCGATCACCATCTCTGCATCGGCCCATGGCTGCGCGCAGCGGGCGTGCGCGAGCTGATCGGCGCGGCGGACCCGTTGATCATGCTTGGCACCGAGTGGAGCACGACCGACATCGGTGAGCAGCCTTACGCCTTGCCGGATCGCGTGGTGGTGGTCAACCTCGAAGACGATCAGAGGTTCGCCGACAGGGTGACTTGTAGAGAGGACGTGGCCAGGGCGGTATCGGCGCTTCTCGCCGAGTGCCCTGCGCGCGTGGACGAGCAGGTCGAGGGGCTCGTTGGTCGCATCAGAGCCGAAGCGAGCCGAGAGCCGCGTCGCTGGTTGCCCGAAGCCGGGCCCTACGTAGCGGCGATGCGAGAGACCCTGGCGCGCGACGCGATCGTCACGAACGACATGAACACGCTCAGCTACGCGGCTGCCGAGCTCTACGACTGTTACGTACCGCGCGCCTTCCTCGCCCCGAAAGGCTACGGGACGCTCGGGTTCGCCCTGCCGGTGGCGATCGGTGCCCGGTTCGCCAGACCGGATCGCCAGGTGGCCGCGGTCGTCGGAGATGGCGGTTTCATGTTCACCGCAGAGGAGCTGATGACGGCCGTCAGGCACCGCCTCAACGTTCCGATCATCGTCTGGAACAACGACTCTTACGGCGCCATCAGGTACACGCGAACCGCCGCCTACGGCCGGAGCGTCGACGACGACCTGATCAACCCCGACTTCGTGAGCTTCGCCCAGGCTTGCGGAGCCAGCGCGGTGCGTGTCGAAGCGCCTGAGGGCTTGGCCGAGGCTCTTGGCGCTGCGGTCGTGCGGGAGGGACCCACGGTCATCGAGATCAGCTTGGAGGGCGGGAGATGACGACGGTCCTCAGGACGTTCGAGGCGGATCTGTTCATCGAAGGAAGTCGACGACCCGGCTCAGGTGGGGACCGGATCCCCGTGATCGACCCGGCGACGAGGGAGGTCGTCGGCAGCATCGCACGTGGACTGCCTGCCGACGTGGACGAGGCGGTCGCCTCGGCGCGCCGCTCGGTCGAGTCGCGCGCCTGGAGTGGCCTGCCACCCAGCGGACGCGCGAGGACCCTCCACGGCCTGGCCGCCCTCATGCGGACGCGCTCGGAGGAGCTGGCGGTCCTGGAGATGACGGACGTAGGCAAGCCGATCTCGCAGGCCAGGCGCGAAGTCGAGTCGGCGGCGCGCTCGTTCGAGTTCGCAGCGAGCGCCGTCGACAAGGTCATGGGGCACACCATCCCTGTCGAGTCAGGAGCCATCGACTACACCGTGCGGGAGCCTTGGGGGATAAGCGCACAGATCGTGCCATGGAACTACCCCCTAAGCTTGGCAGCCCGCGGCCTGGCGCCGGCGTTGGCGATGGGCAACAGCGTAGTGCTCAAGCCAGCCGAGGACGCCAGCACGAGCTGTCTCCGGCTGGGCGAGCTGGCCGTCGAGGCGGGACTTCCAGCCGGGGTCTTGAACGTCGTCACGGGCTACGGGAGCGAGGCCGGCGCAGCGCTGGCCGGACATGCCGACGTGGACCATGTGACCTTCACGGGCTCGGTGGCGACGGGCAGCGCCGTGATGCAGCTCGCGGCGCGAAACGTGGTTCCGGTGACGCTCGAGCTCGGAGGCAAGTCGCCGCAGATCCTGTTCGCCGACGCCGATCTCGAACGAGCCGTGCCCGCGATCATCAGGTCGTTCGTCAGTAACGCAGGCCAGACCTGCGTCGCAGGCACGCGTCTGCTGGTCGAGTCCGGGGCTCACGACAAGGTGGTGAACGCGATCGTCGACGCCCTCGAAGCCGTTCGGGTGGGCCTGCCGACGGAGGATCCTGACCTCGGACCGCTGATCTCGGAGAGGCAGCAGCAGCGAGTGCTCGACTACCTGCGCGTCGGCAAGACCGAAGGGCTCGAGCTCGTCGCAGGCGGGGGAGAGGTCGGCGACCAGAGGCTGAAGGGGTACTACGTCGAGCCGACCGTGTTCGACCAGACGCCCGCCTCCTCGCGTCTGTTCCGCGAGGAGATCTTCGGACCGGTGCTGTGCGTGACCGAGTTCTCCAGCTTGGACGAGGCGGTCGCGCTAGCGAACGACAGCGAGTACGGCCTGATGGCTTCGGTCTGGACCGCGAGCCTGAAGAACGCGCTTTCTTTGGCCGTGGACCTGCGAGCTGGGCAGGTCTACGTCAACACCGGCGGCTTGAGCGAGAGCGCCGCCGTGCCCTTCGGCGGCTACAAACGCAGCGGCTTCGGCAGGGACAAGGGCCTGGAAGGGATGCTCGCGTACTCGCAGCTCAAGAACGTGGCGATCCGCTTCGGCTGAAGCCTGCATCGGCAGAGCACGTCGGTGTCCGGCGCCGCTCTGCGAATCGGGACATCGCTCCGCGCCGGCCAGCAGGCTCGGGCGCGCGACAGCCGCCATGAAGCGTGGATTAACAATCATCGCCCCGCTCTGTTGACTATGTTGCAGAATCGGAGTATGAATATTACAAGAACATCAGCACGTGATCTATGCGCTTGGTGTTGTTGTAAACCGCGTAGAAGGGAGGGTCTGTCTCTGGGGCTTGTAGTACGCGGCCCATTGCAGGCTTTTGGCGATCGCAGATGCTTCAGGTGCTTCGGTAACTAGCGCCCAATCGGAAGGGAACCCAATGTCGAGTCCAGTGAGAGTCCCAAGCGGCAAGCCTGTCGGCCGGCGTCAGAGCCGGACCGGCTTCTTCCTCGGTCGGATGAGCCTACTCAGCCTCCTGCTCCTGCCACTTCTCGTTCTCTCGTCCGCTTGGGCGCAAGATCCGCAGTACGGCGGCTCTCTGGTGGTCGCTCAGGTGGGCACGCCGCGCTCGTTGCACGACATCATCGACCCAGGTCTCCCCGGCATCGCGATCCTCAACAACACCAACGAAGGCCTGCTAGGGATCGACGCCGAGGGGCGTATCGCACCGATCCTGGCCGAGGACTTCCCCGAGCAGCCCGACCCGCTGACGCTGATCTTCACTCTGCGCGAGGGCGTCAGGTTCCACTCCGGCGATCCGCTTACCGCCGAGGACGTTGTCTTCACTTTCCAGCGCCTGTACCAAGAGGACTCCATCGCCACCTTCCGCGCCGTCTGGCAGGAGAACGTCGCCAACGTCGAGGCCTTGGACGACAGGACCGTCAAGTTCACCTTCCATGGGCCGTGGCCGGTCTCCTTCTCGTTCATCGCGGGCAACCACGCGAAGATCGTCAACAAGAGCTTCGTAGAGGCTGCCGGTGACCAGTACGGCGTCAGCGCCTGGGACGGCACCGGACCGTTCCGTATCGTCGAGTGGGTCAGAGACAGCCACGTCCGGGTCGTCCGCAACGACGACTACTGGCTGGAGGGAAGGCCGTACCTCGACGGCATAGAGTTCCGCGTCATCCCGGAGCCGTCGACCCAGCTGGCGGCCTACCAGACCGGCGAGGTCGACCTGCTGCTCGATCCGGCGTTCGGCCAGATCAGCGTCTTCGAGCGGCTTCCCAACACCGTCGTCGCACAGTCCCCGAGCTCGGCCGAGTCTCTGTTCGTGTTCCGCACGCAGATCGCCCCCATGGACGACGCCAGAGTGCGGCGCGCCATCTCGTTGGCGATCGACAGGCAAGCTCTGATCGATGTCGTGCTGGGCGGGCGTGGCAGCCTGGGTGGCCCGGTCTTCCCACCCTTCCACTGGGCGCACAATCCGGACCTGGTGGTGGAGCGCGACGTCGAGCAGGCGCGAGCATTGCTGGCAGAAGCGGGGTACGGCCCCAGCAACCCGCTGCGCTTCACCGTCGTACCGCTCAACGAGGCCCTGTTCATAGACCAAGCGACCCTGATCCAGCGCCAGCTTGCCGAGGTGGGCGTGCAGATGGAGATCGCCCAGCTCGAGTACACCAGCGTGTCGGCGATGACCGCCGGACCACAGGCTGAGTGGCTGGGCGATGCCGCCATGTTCAGGATCACGCCGCTTCGTGACACGGCCTTCGAGTTCGCCTGGTACCAGTACCACAGCCGGGGCCCACTCAACCGCAGCCGCTACAACGTCGAGGGCGGCGCCCAGAACGCCAGGGTAGAGCAGCTGCTCACGGAGGCCGCGCAGTACTCCGACTACAGCGCTGAGGACCGCGAGATAGCCCGTCCTCTCTACGACGAGGCGAACCGGCTGATCCTCGAGGACGCCCCTCAGCTCGTCCTCAACTTCTGGGACACGGTCAACGTGGCTCGCTCGAACGTCCAGGGCTTCATCCCGTCAGCCGTGAACACCCCGTGGTTCAAGGACGTCTGGTTGAACGGCAGGTAGCCAGAAGCGACCGACAGCTCAGGGGGCGGGCGTAGGGAGAGCTACACGTAGCCGCCCTATGCGCCGCCCCCTGGCATTGAACCGAAGAGTCTGGACAGGAGAGGATCAGCGTGAGGATAATCGACCTTTCGTGCCCGCTAGACAGGGACCATCGCACGGCCCAGTACCCGACCATCGGGCACCGCATCAACTACCACGACCTCTACACCGTCCCTCGCGACGGCAGGCGAGTCACCGAGTTCACCCTCACCACCCACACCAACTCCCACGTCGATGCGCCCAGCCACATCTTCGCCGACGGCAAGCCGCTCGATGCCTTGCCGCTCGAGAGCTTCTACGGCCCGGCCCAGGTCCTCGACCTGCCGCGGGAAGCGCTCGGCGAGATCACGGCCGAGGACCTGGAAGCCGCGGGTGGCGCGGTCGAGGAAGGCGACATCGTCCTGATCCATACCGGCTGGGGCAAGTACGTTCACAAGGAGCGCGCGCAGGCGGACTACCTGGCCGTCAGCCATCCCGGCTTGGTCGAGAGCGCCGCCCTGTGGCTGGTCGAGCGCAAGGTCAAGGCCGTCGGGATCGACTGCTTCGCCATCAGGCACCCCAAGCTCAGCCCTGCGCTCTCGCTGGCCGACAAGCAGGCGAACAAGCCCAAGCCCGTCGAACCCGTTCACTACCACCTGCTCAGCAACGACATCGTCATCCTCGAGCAGCTCATGAACCTCGAGCAGATCGCGGGGCAGCGCGTCACCGCGGCGTTCTTCCCGCTGCCGTTCGTCGGGATCGACGGCTCGCCGGTAAGAGCCGTCGCCATCGTCTGATGGTCGCGCGAGGCAGCGATCGCGGCGAAGCCGCCAGGCGGTCTTTTGCGGCAATGCTCGCCGGTCGCAAGGCTTACGCGGTGCCGGGAGCCTACGACGCCCTGAGCGCCAGATGCGCCGAAGAGGCCGGCTTTCCGGTCGTTCACGCGACCGGAGCCGGCATCTCGTGCAGCTACGGCTACCCGGACTTGGGCCTCATCACCATGTCCGAGATGGTCGACCGCGTGAGTCAGATCTCCCGCTCCGTCAGCGTCCCGGTCGTGGCCGACGCCGACACCGGGTACGGCAACGCGGTCAACGTGCTGAGGACCGTGCGCGAGTTCGAGTCCATCGGTGTCGCGGCCATTCACATCGAGGACCAGCTCAGCCCCAAGAAGTGCGGTCAGCTCGCCGGCAAGCAGGTCGAGACGGTCAGCGAGGCCGTCAAGAAGGTCGAGGCGGCCATCGCTGCGCGCAGCGACCCTGGCTTCGCGATCATCGCGAGGACCGACGCACGCGAGAGCGAGGGGCTCGACGGCGTGATCGAGCGCTGCCGCGCCTACGCCGCGGCCGGCGCGGACTGCGTCTTCCCGATGGCCCTCGAGTCCGAGGACGAGCTGGTGGAGCTCGGCCGCGCCGTGAAGGGCCCGAAGATGATCACGGCGACGAGCGGAGGCAAGACGCCGGACCTGGGGCTCGAGCGCTTCGGCGAGCTCGGCTACGTGTTCGTCGTCTACGCGATGTCGCCGATCCTGGCCGCATCTCACGCCCTGCTGTCCCTGATGCGGTCCTTGCGAGCGGAAGGCTCCGACTCCTCGCACGCCGGGAAGATGCTGCGGTTCGGGGAGCTCTATGGGCTCGTGGGCCTGAGCGAGTACCAGGAGTGGGACTCGCGTTTCGCTGACTGAGGCGACAGCCGGAGGATTTGGTGGGTATCTGGAGCTACATCCTGAAGCGCCTGGTGGCGATGGTGCCCGTGATCCTGGGCGTCACCTTCCTGGTCTTCATGATCCTTCAAGCCGTTCCCGGGGATCCGACGGTCCTGATGCTCGCCACCGAGTGGACCCCGGAGCGAGCGCAGGTGCTGCGCCGCGAGCTGGGCCTCGATCGGCCGCTGCTGCTGCAGTACGTGACCTGGCTGGGACGTCTTCTGTCGGGCGATTTCGGAAGCCAGTACACCACTCGCCAGCCCGTGCTCGACGCGATCATGGTCAGGATCCCCACCACCGCGCTGCTAGCGGCCGGAGCGATGCTGGTCGCGGCCGTGATAGCGGTGCCCTTCGGCGTCCTGAGCGCGGTGCGCCACGGCACCTGGGTCGACAGCCTGCTGCGGTTCGTGGCGCTCATCGGCATCTCGATGCCCGTGTTCTGGTTGGGGATCGTCCTGCTGATAATCTTCGCCGTCAACCTCAACCTGCTGCCGGCAGGCGGCGGTATCGCCCAGCACGGCTTGAAGGCGATGGTGCTGCCCTGCTTCGCGCTGGGGGCCTCCTTCGCGGCGCTCCTGATGAGGATGACGCGGTCGAGCGTTCTCGAGGTGATCCGCCTCGACTACATCAGGACCGCCGAAGCCAAGGGTCTGGGCAGGCTCAGGGTGCTCGGCAAGCACGTCCTGAAGAACGCCGCCATCCCCGTGATCACCGTCGCCGGCACGCAGCTAGGCGCCGTGCTCGGAGGAGCCGTCCTGACCGAGATCATCTTCAGCTTGCCAGGACTGGGACGACTCCTCTACACCTCCATCAACAGCCGGGACTATCCGACGCTGCAGGGAGCGATCCTCTTCGTCGCGCTGTTCTTCGCTCTGGTCAACCTGCTGGTCGACGTGCTGTATGCCGTGCTCGACCCGAGGGTCAAGTACACATGAGCGCTCCTGACGCGACCGCGCCCAAGCCGCGCCCCATCGCTCTCGCCGGGCCTCGCCGGAGCCGCAGGCTTACGCGGTTCCTGCGCGATCGCACGACATCCGTGGCGCTGCTGCTCATCGTGCTGTTGATGCTGGTAGCGCTGTTCTCACCGTGGCTGGCGCCTTTTCCGCAAGATCACATGGACTCTAGGCAGATCCTCAGGCCGCCGAGCCTGCAGCACTGGATGGGCACCGATCACCTGGGCAGGGACGTGTTCAGCAGGATCCTTCACGGATCGCGCGTCTCGGTGCTCGTGGCCGTCCTCTCGACCCTCGGCGCTGCCGTCGTCGGGGTGCTGTGGGGCTCGGTCTCGGCTTACTACGGCCGGTGGCTCGACGAGATCAGCAGCCGCATCTTCGACATCATGCTCGCCTTCCCTTACATCGTCCTGGCCATGGCGCTCGTCGCTCTGATGGGACCGGGGACCACCAACATCGTCATCGTGATCGCGATCATCCGCGTCCCGATCTTCGCCCGGCTGGTACGAGGCGTCGCGCTGAGCATCAAGGAGCACGAGTACATCCAGGCGGCGCAATCGTTGGGGGCCGGCAGCCTCTCGATCATCGCGCGCCACCTGATCCCCAACCTGATGGGGCCCGTCCTGATCCTCGCCTCGCTGACCATGGCGACCGCGATCAACACCGAGGCGGCTCTCAGCTTTCTCGGGCTGGGCGTGACGCCGCCGCAGGCCAGCTGGGGCACGGTGCTTTCGAACGGCCGTGACTACATCTGGCAGGCCGCCTGGATATCTACCTTCTCGGGAGTGGCGATCACCCTGGCGGTCCTCTCGTTCAACCTGCTCGGCGACGGTCTACGCGACGTGCTGGACCCGCGCATGCAGCGGCAGCTCGAGAAGTGATCAGCCACCGCCGACCGGATAGACCCGCAAGGGCCTCGGCGGGCTCGTCTCACAGGCACCCGCCCTGGCCGCCGACCAGCGAGCGAGACGAGCATCCAAACGCTGAGACCTGAGACGACGGCCGAAGGCGGCAGTCAACGCAACGGCTCCAGAGAGCCGGGATGAAGGGGTTGGAACGATGGCTAGGAAGATCTTCAAGGGAGCAACGGTGATCGACGGGACCGGCGCCGCGCCGCGCACGGCGGACGTAGTTGTCGAGGGCGAGCGGATCGCGTTCGTCGGCAGCCCGGCCGAGATCGCGAACGCCGCGCGCGAAGGAGCGACGGTGATCGACTTGGGAGGCAAGTACCTCACTCCGGGTCTGATGAACCATCACGAGCACCTCGACAACCGCAGGCAGTCCAACACCTTCCAGTTCCGCGCTGGGCTCCCTCCCGTGATACTCGCGCTAAGGGGCGTCAAGAACGCGCTGCTCAGCCTGTTCGAGGGCGTGACCACGATCCGCGACCTGGGGGGCAAAGGCGCGACAGGCATCGATGTCAGGAACGCCATCAACGAAGGGCAGTTCCCGGGTCCGCGGGTGTTCGCCTGCGGTCAGCCGATAGCCATGACCGGCGGGCATGCCTGGCAGATCTGCCGGGTGGCCAACGGAGCCGACGAAGTGAGGCAGGCCGCCAGGGAGCAGCTGCGCGCGGGCGCCGACTTCGTCAAGTTGATGGCGAGCGGCGGCTTCGTGACGCAGGGGACCGACCTGGCTACCTCTCCGCAGTACTCCATCGCCGAGATCAGGGCCGCCGTCGAAGAAGCGCACGACGCCGAGAAGCCGACGACCGTCCACGCCCACCCGCCGGTGGCGATCCGACGGGCCATCGAGGCCGGCATCGACTGCATCGAGCATGCGGCGCTACTGGACCGACCCACTGCCGATCTGATGGCCGAGTCAGGCACCTTCCTGGTCCCCACGCTCTCGGAGAGCTGGATCATGGGCTACCGGGGTACCAAGATCGGCAGGCCGCAGTGGCTGATCGACTCTTGCCGGGAGCACCTGCCTCACCGCATCGCCTGTTACCGGAACGCCGTGGAAGCCGGCGTGAAGATGGCAGTCGGCACCGATGTGATCGGCGAGATGGTCGAGGAGATGAGCCTGATGGCCGCCGGCGGCCTGAGCAACATGGAGGTGCTGCAGGCCGCTACACGCAACGGCGCGGAGCTTGTCAGGATGGCCGACGACCTCGGCACCATCGAGGTCGGCAAGCTGGCTGACATGGTCGTCGTGAGCAGCGACCCGATCGCCGACCTGACCGCGTTCAGGCAGATCGACCTGACGGTCAAGGGCGGACACGTCTACGACCTTCGGACCATCGTCGCCCAGTTGGGCGAGCTGGCGAAGCCCGCTCTCGAGTTGACCGCAGACGAGATCGCGCTGAGGGCCTAGCTACGCGTCGTACTCTGTGACAGCTGATAGCCAAGCGTCTCGCTCCACTGCGTCGCTCGTGATCGACCAGTGGCGCGAGGCGCCTGGCGTCTCGAAGGGGGCTCGGGCCTTGATTCAACTCGATCAGATCGACCTGCAGATAATCGCGCTCCTCGAGAAGGACGGTCGCACCAGCTACTCCGACCTCGCCAAGCAGGTAGGCGTGTCGACCGGGACGGCGCGAAATCGGGTCCAACGGATGATCGAGGAGCAAGTGATTCAGGTCGCAGCCTATCCGAACCCGAACCGACCCGACTCCGTGTTGCGCTCCTTCATGACGTTCTCCGTCGAGGCGAGCCAACTCAAGCGCGCTGCTCGGCACCTGATAGCGCTGCCGCAGATTCGCTACGCAGCGATCTCCACGGGTAGCTTCGACATCGTCGCATTGGCCGAGTTCTCGTCCAAGAACGACATGCTCGCCTTCGTGACGGAAGCCGTATCCCAGGTCCCTGGCGTCAGGGCTACACAGTCCTTCATCCTGCTCTCGGTACTCAAGAGCCTTGGAATGGTCATCCAGCCCCTGGAAGACACTACGCAAGCGGTCGACTGAGGTCACACGCCTTCGGCCGCAGAAGAAAGGAGTCGGTGCGTGTCGCATCATCGCATCGCACTGCTCACCGGTGACGGCATCGGGAACGACGTGGTTCCTGCTGCGGCCGAGCTGCTGCGTTCGGTCGCACGACGGCTTGCCGCGTCGGGCATCGCGCTAGAGCTGGTCGACCTGCCCGTCGGGCTCGCGGCCTACGAACGGTATGGGAGCACCTTGCCAGAGACGACCGTGGCGGCGCTCCTCGAATGTGACGGAGCGTTGCTGGGTCCGGTCATGAACCACGCCTACAGGATCGGCGAGCCGGGCATGCTCAACCCCAGCAAGGAGCTTCGCAAGCGCCTCGACCTCTTCGCCAACGTGCGGCCGGCTCGGACACAGCCCGGGTCGACCACCGGCGTCGCAGGAGTCGACTTGGTGATCGTGCGAGAGAACACCGAGGGCTTCTACGCCGACCGGAACGTCCTCGACGGCAATGGTGAGCTCAGGCCCGATGGCGACACGGTCCTGTCCGTGCGCGTCGTTACGCGCAAAGCGTCGGAGCGGGTGGCGCGAGCCGCCTTCGAGCTGGCCCGGCGTCGCGCCGGCAAGATGAGAGTGACGATCGGTCACAAGGCCAACGTCTTGCGCCGGGGCTGCGGGCTGTTCCTCGAAGCCTGCCACAGCGTGGCTCGAGAGTTCCCTGACGTCAAGGTCGACGATTACCACGTCGACGCTCTCGCCATGGAGCTGGTCATGCGTCCGCAGTCGTTCGACGTGATCGTGACCACCAACCTGTTCGGCGACATCCTCTCCGACCTCACCGCCGGTCTGGTAGGGGGCCTTGGCATGGCGCCAGGGCTGAACGCTGGAACCGACCTCGCCATCGCCCAGGCGGTGCATGGCGCCGCTCCCGACATCGCAGGCAAAGGCGTGGCCAACCCCGTGGCCGTGATCCTCTCGTCGGCGATGCTGCTTCGTTGGCTGGCGATCGAGCGTTCGCAGCCCGAGCTCGACGAGGCCGCGCACGTCATCGAGTCGGCCGTGACGGCAGCGCTGCGAGCCGGCAGACACCTCACGCCGGACCTCGGCGGAGCGGCCACCACCATGCAGTTCGGCGCCGCCATCCTACGGGAGCTGGACGAAGCGACCTGGGCGGGTGCGTCTCATGCCTGACTACGGCCAGCTCATAGCGGGCCGCTGGCGAGATCCGTCGCCCGAGCGCGCCATCTCGGTCCAGGACAAGTTCAGCGGGGAGGTGATCGCGAGCGTAACCGCTGCCAGCGCCGAGGAGGTCAGCGAGGCTGCCGCCGCAGCGGAGGCGGCCTTCGAGGCGGACGAGCTGACTCCGAGCGAGCGGTCCACCGTCCTTGCCGAGGCCGGCCGCCTGGTTCGCCTCGAGGCCGAGGAGCTGGCGCGTACGCTCGTGCGAGAAGTCGGCAAGACCATCCGCGAGGCGCGCACCGAGATCGCCAACGCCGCCGCGGCGCTTCAGAACGCGGCCGAGGAGGCGAAGAGAGTCGCGGGCGAGGTGGTCCCCATCGGGGCGAACCCGGGCTCGGAGGGGCGGCTCGCGTTCACCCTGCAGGTTGCCGCCGGACCGGTCTGCGCCATCACGCCGTTCAACTCGCCCTTCAACATCGTCGCCCACAAGGCCGGTTCGGCGATCGCGGCCGGGAACAGCGTCGTGGTCAAGCCATCGGAGCACACTCCGCTGTCCACGATCCGGTTCGCCGAGCTGATGGCGCTGGCGGGTCTGCCTGCTGGGCACCTCAACGTGGTCTTCGGGGCCGGCGAGGTGGGCGCAGCCCTCTGCGCCGACCCGCGCTTCGCACGCTACAGCTTCACCGGCGGGCACGAGGCCGGCAGGAAGGTGGCTGCTGCCGTCGGTGTGCGGCCGCTTACCCTCGAGCTCGGTCCGGCGGGCCCGACCTTCGTTCACTTCGACGCCGATCTCGACCTGGCAGCGCGACGCAGCGTCGCCGCAGCCTTCGGGATCGCCGGGCAGGTGTGCACCTCGGTCCAGCGGCTCTACGCGCACGAGCGAGTCATCGACGACCTGATGTCCGAGCTGGTGCCGCTGGTCGAAGGGCTCCGGCTCGGTGACCCGATGGACGAGCAGACGGACGTCGGGCCGGTGATGCTCGAGGCCGCCGCCGCGCGGGCGGAGACCTGGATCAGCGACGCGCTGTCGAGGGGCGCTCGGCTGGAGGCCGGCGGCTCGAGACGCGGCCGGCTCTTCGAGCCCACCGTCCTGACCAGGGTCGCTCCCGACTCGGACGTCTTCAGGTGCGAGGCGTTCGCACCGCTCCTGTGCGTAGTGCCTTACTCCGACCTGCTCAGCGCGGTCAGGCAGGACAACACGATCAGCGGTGGCGGCTTGCAGGCGGGGATCTTCACGCGCGATCTCGGCACCGCCTTCGCCTTCGCCAAGGCGGTCAGGGCCGGAGGGGTGATGATCAACGACTCGTCTCGCTTCCGCGTAGCCAACATGCCTTTCGGCGGCACGGGCCGGGCGGGGTATGGCAAGGAAGGCCCGCAGTACGCCATACGCGAGATGACAGACGCGAGAACCGTAGTCCTGCACCTCTAGCCGGCCGATCAGCACGGTATGGAGAGGTCCTCGGTCACGGGTCGTGTCGACGACTCCACCGTCAACAGCGCCCTGATGGCCCAGGTGCTGTCGGCGATGGCGTTCTCGATGGTCTTGCCGCTTCTGCCGCTGCACTTGACGGAGCTCAGGCGCATCACCGACCTGAGCTACGAGCTGCTGATCGGTATGGCCTTCTCGGCGCAGGCTCTGGCCATGACGCTGGCAGCGCCGGTGTGGGGCCGTCTGGCAGACCGCTACGGCCGCAAGCGGATGGTCTTGCGGGCCTGTTACGCCGGCGCTGGGATAACCACGGCCTTCGCCCTGGCAGAGACAGCCGAGGCGATCGTCGTCATCAGCCTCGTCCAAGGCTTGCTCACCGGCACTGTGACCGCCCTCGCCGCGATGGTCGCTTCTACCGCCTCGCCGCGAGGTCTTAGCAGCCGGATGAGCTTGCTGCAGACCGGTCAATGGCTAGGAGTAGCGTTGGGACCTGCCTTGGGCGGCGTCCTGTCGCATGTCGTCGGCTACCGAAGCGCGTTCCTGATCGCCTCGGGCCTGCTGGCGATCGCCGGAGCAGTGATCCACCTCCGGGCGCGCGAGGTGTCTGGCGTGGCGGCGCCAGCGCCCGTCAGGCCGCACCGGCGTAGTCCCTGGCGGATGCTGGTGCGCTCGGGCCTGACACCCATCTACGCCCTCAGGCTGCTCGACTGGCTCGCCCGCTCGCTCGCCACCCCGTTCCTGCCTCTTTTGGTCGTGGGCCTCCTCGACGACGGCATGGGCGCATCTAGGGCGACAGGACTCGTCTTCGGCGTCTCCGCCGCCGCTGGTGCGGTCTCCTCGCTGACGGTCGCCAAGATCGCCTCGCGCGCGGGCGAGCGGCGTCTCATCCTGATAGGCGCGATCGTCGCCACTTTCGCGTACGCACTCCACACCGTAGTCGGCCAGTACGGACAGCTCCTCGCCCTGCAAGCGGTGACCGGAGCTGCCTCGGGCTGGCTGGTACCGTCGCTGTCCACCCTCTTGGCGAGGAAGGTCGCCCCGACCGAGGCTGGCTCCGCCTTCGGCCTGGACGGCTCGGTGAGCGCGGCCGGGCGCGCGCTGGCTCCGCTGTTGGGTGCGACGCTGGTGGTCGCAGCCGGCACTGCGGCTCCGTTCGTGGCATCCGCCGTCGTCTACATGCTGATGGCGATACTGGTGTGCATGCTCGCCTCGACCGGGACGCTCAGGCGGGCCTGAACCGGCAGCACGCCTGCCCGTCCGCCATGCAGGCGTCGTGGTCGATCTCGGCTCCCAGGAGGGTGCCGAGCAGAGCTCTGTCGAAGCGGCACACCTCGCGGCCGGCGCGCGTGAGCTGGTGGAACACGCAGTTCAGCGCGGTCACCGAGCCGTCTGCGTTGAGCGTGGCGTCGTAGCCGAGGTCGTTGAGGATGCCGACGACCGCCTCGAGGCGCGCCTTGCCGCTGAGGCCGGTCAGCCGCTGCTCGCAGCTCCCGGCCGCCTCTGCAGCCAGCGACTCCAGCAGCCGCTCGAGGCCCTCGGTGCCGAACAGCTCGCGGCTGTGGCGGATGAGGCCGTCGGCGAGCTGCGCGTAGCGCCTGGGGAACAGCTCGAGACCGGCGTCGGTAGGGGCGTACGCGCGCCCCGGTCTTCCGCCGGTGGCGCGCGTGGCCGCCACCCTGACCAGCCCGTCGCGCTGTAGAGCGGTCAGGTGCTGCTGCACCGCGTTGTGCGAGACCGAGAGGCTCTCGCTCAGCTCGTCCACCGTCATCCCGGTGCCGCGGTTCCTCTGCAGCTCTGCCAGCAGCCGCAGGCGGCTGGGCGAGACGGTCGCCGCCGCGGGCGCGAGGGTTGGTAGGTAGCTCTGGTCCATGGCGATCCGGATAGCCGCTGTCGCGCCGCCTGCCTGGCGGCCGAGGAGGAGGTGACGAGGCGATTATCCCACGCGCCATTGGCGGCTGTCGCCCGGTTAGGTACGGTCAGCCTGCCTGCGGCGCCAGGCTGGCCAGGCCGTAGGCAGCACCGCCTCATGCGGCGCTCTGTTAGCGTCTAGCTCATGAGCAACGTCTTCAGAGACATGAGACGCGCGAGGCGTACCAGACGCCTCGTGGGACCCAGAGGCGCCGCGCTGTTGGTGGCCGTGGCCTTGACGCTTTCGGCGTGCGCGCCGGGCGCGGTCGGGACCACGGGGAACCCGTTCGTGGCGGCCGAGGGCGGCATCCATGTCCGCCGCGGTGAGTCGGTCGTCGTGCGCGTCGACTTCACCGTCGACCAGTTCGGCATCGACGGCCGCGACCTCTCGGCGGCGATGTGGGTACCCGCCGGCGCGAACGCCGAGATCGGCGACGTCTCCTCGAGCTTCTGGCTCTCAGAAGTTCGCGTCGCACAGGAGTGGGAGCTGCGCCTGCTGCAGATGCGCGCCGAACGGCGCAGCGTCGGCGCCGGCGTCCGCTACCGGCTGTGGGGGCTGTTCGAGGTCAGCACCAGCTCAGCGTCGGTTCCAGGCGACTACCGCGTCAGGGCCACGTTGAACTCCCGCGGCGCGAGCGTGCCGGTGTCCTTCACCGTCGATACGCGTCCTTGAGACTCAGCGGACGCGGCGCGGCCTCCGAGCGCCTGCGGCCTCACTGCTCCAGCCGCCACAGGTCCTCGGGCGTCTCGCGGCGGCGAGCCAGCACGGGCGTGCCGCCGCTGACCACGACCTCCGCCGGGCGCAGGCTGCTGGCGTAGTTCGACGCCATCGCGAAGCCGTAGGCTCCAGCCTGCTCGACCGCCAGCAGAGCGCCAGGACCGACGTCCGGCAGGCTTAGATCGCGGCCCAGGCGGTCGGCGTTCTCGCACAGAGGGCCGTCGACGTCGAAGGTCAGCGGCTCGCCGCCGAAGGCCGTGCGGCCGACTGCCCGCACCGGGTGCCGCGCTCCGTAGAGAGCCGGTCTCAGCAGGTCCGCCATGCCGGCGTCGGCGATCAGGTGCTCGAGGGCTCCGCCCTTGCGGTGCAGCACGCGCGTGAGCAGCACGCCGGCCTCGGCGACCAAGTAGCGTCCCGGCTCGACGATGAGCTCGAGCGAGAGCCCGCTGGCGAAAGACCTCAGGCGCCGGGCGAACTCCTCGACCGGAGCCCCAGGCACGGCGAACCCACCGCCCACGTCGACGACTCGCAGCTCCGGGTGACGGCGGTAGAGCGGCGCCAGCGCCTCGACGACGAGATCGGCGACGGCGGGGTCGGCGATCATCGAGCCGGCGTGAACGTGGAAGCCTGCCAGGCGGCCGGCGCGGGACATCTCGGCTGCGAGGCTCTCGATCTCGGCCAGCGGCACGCCGAACTTCGAGTGGGCGGCCGCCGTCGCGAGGTGCTCGTGCGTGCGCGGATCGAACGCCGGGTTGATGCGCAGCAGGAAGCGCGTCTCGCCCAGCTCGAGGTGACGCCAGACGTCCCAGGCGCCGCGCGAGTCGATGCTGACCGTGCGCACGCCGGCGCTCAGTGCGCGCTGGGCCAGAGCCGCGGTGTGTCCAGGACCGCCGAGCACTACCTTGCCGCCGTCGAAGCCGGCCCGCACCACCCGCTCGAGCTCGCCGAGCGTAAGGGCTTCCGCGCCGGCGCCGAGCGACCGCAGGTGGCGCAGGATGGCGCCGAGGCCGTTCGCCTTGACCGCGTAGTGGATGCCGGCGGCGTCTGCATGGCTGGCCGAAGCGCTGTCTGAAGCGCTGCCTGAGCCACTGCCGGAAGCTGCGCCGAAAGCCGAGCTCAGCCGCTGATAGCGCTCGGTGATCAGGTCCAGGTCGTAGACGTACACCGGCGTACCGAACCGCTCGGCGACCGATAGGAGAAGCTCGTCCGTCATGGGCGCCGGCGAGCCTAGCACGGGCGGTTATGCTACCCGCCATGAACCGACAGCTCCGCAGGGCTCAGGCCAAACAGGACAAGAAGGTCGAGCTCGAGAAGCAGAAGAAGAAGGACGCCAGGCGCGACCGCATCAACGAGCTCAAGGCGCGCCGCGCCAAGCGTAGGGAGGCGGCCAAGCGGGGCGGCTCGGACAGGCAGGACTCTTCCAGCAAGCAGGAGGCGGGACCCAAGGTCAGCGTCGCGGAGATGTCGGCCGAGCAGCGCAAGAAGCTCCCAGGCCGGTTCTCGGGCGCCTTCATGATCGCCACGGTGTTCTTCATCGTCCTGCAGGGCGTGGCGCCCGACCCGGAGGCGGGCGTCGTCGGCAGCCTGACCGGCGCCGGCTTCTTCCTCCTCTACGGCTACTTCTCGGCGCTCAACCTTGAGCGCCGCGGGCTGACCAACTCGCTCACCTTCACGCTGATCTCGGGCGTGGCCCTGGCCGGCGGCGTCACCGCCGCGCGCTACCTCAGCCCTGGAACCAGCCCCGACTGGCTGATGACGGGCCTGGGGGTAGTAGGCATCGCGATCGGCGCCTACCTCGGCAGGATGGTGTTCCACGCCGCGCGGCGCTGAAGGGGCCGGCAGCCTGACCGCCGTGATCGGTGCCATGGCCGAGGAGGTCGCGCGGCTCCGCGCCTTGCTGGGCCCGGAGGCGCGGCCAGCGCGTGCGGGACCCTTCGAGCTCCACTTCGGCGCGATCGAGGGCGTGCAGGTGGTGCTGGCCGAGTCCGGCGTGGGGAAGGTCAACGCCGCGGCCCTGACCCACGAGCTGTTGCGGCAGGGCGCCGAGCGGGTCGTGTTCACCGGCGTGGCTGGGGGTCTCGCCCCCGGCCTCGGTCCTGGCGACGTCGTCGTCGGCGCGAGCGCCGTGCAGCACGACGTCGACGTCACGAGCCTCGGCTACGCTCCCGGCGAGGTGCCCGGCTCGGGACTGGTGTTCGACTCCGACCCGGCGCTGGTGGGGCTGGCCGAACGCGCGGCTCACGACGCCCTGGCAGCGGAGACGCCGGTCGTCGGCGAGCGCGCGCCGCGGGTCGTGACCGGCAGGATCGCCTCGGGCGACGTCTTCGTCGCAGGGTCGGAGCGCGCGGCGGCGATCAGAGACCGGTTCGATGCCGCCTGCGCCGAGATGGAGGGTGCGGCTTGCGCCCAGGTCTGCGCGCGCTGGGGCGTGCCCTTCGTGATCGTGAGGAGCATCTCCGACAGTGCCGATCACAGCGCGCGGGTCGACTTCCGGCAGTTCACGGTGTTGGCGGCGGCGCGCGCCGAGCGCATCGTCACCCTGATGCTGCGCGCGCTGGCCGTCTGAGGCCGGCGGGCGAGGGTAACGAACCCGGCCCAAACGTCCCTGACGGCTGGCGTACAATGCTCGGCAGTGCCCGTCCGTCTCATCCGACGGACGTCGACGATCACGATGGCACGCCGTGGGCTCGCACCCTGCGGCCGAGGTAGCGACCGCCACGCATGGCGAACGCCCCGGGCCGCGCCGGCGTCGAGAGGAACTCAGAAGATGGCAGACGTGCTAGACCAGCTACTCGACCTAGACCGGTCCCAACTCGAGCCGAACGAGCTAGAGCAGCTCAACCAGGTCGAGCTGCGCGAGTGGCTCGAATCGTTGGAGTACGTCCTCGCGAGCGGCGGGCCCGACCGCGTCAGGGACATCATCCAGGCGCTCGAGTCGCTTGCCGAGACCCACGGCGTCTCGCTGCCGTTCGAGGGCGACACCTCCTACATCAACACCATCGCGCCAGGAGACGAGCCCGAGTACCCCGGCGACCTCGCGCTCGAGCGCCGCATCACCAACCTGATCCGCTGGAACGCGATGGCCCTGGTGGTTCACGCCAACAAGACCTCGCCCGGCATCGGCGGCCACATCGCGACCTACGCCTCGGCCGCCAACCTGTACGAGGTCGGCTTCAACCACTTCTTCCGCGGCCCCGGCAAGGGCCCGGACGCCGACATGATCTACTTCCAGGGCCACGCCAGCCCCGGCTTCTACGCCCGTGCCTACCTCGAGGGCCGGCTCACCGACGGGCAGATGGCCAACTTCAGGCGCGAGCTCAGCCCCAGCGGCCCCGGCCTCTCGTCCTACCCGCACCCGTGGCTGATGCCCGAGTTCTGGAGCTTCCCGACGGTGTCGATGGGGCTCGGCCCACTGATGTCGATCTACCAGGCGCGGTTCCGCCGCTACCTCGAGGACCGCGGGCTCTACCCCAAGGGCGACGGCAAGGTGTGGGCGTTCGTCGGCGACGGCGAGACCGACGAGCCCGAGACCCTCGGCGCCATCCGCGTCGCGGCGCGCGCCAGGCTCGACAACCTCATCTGGGTCATCAACTGCAACCTGCAGCGCCTCGACGGGCCGGTCTTCGGCAACGGCCAGATCATCCAGGAGCTCGAAGGCATCTTCCGCGGCAGCGGCTGGAACGTCATCAAGGTGGCGTGGGGCAGCGCCTGGGACGAACTCCTGCGCCGCGACAAGGACGGGGCGCTCGTCAAGCGCTTCGAGCAGCTCGTCGACGGCGAGTCGCAGCGTTACGCGGCGTTCGGCGGCCCCGAGCTCAAGGAGAAGTTCTTCAACACGCCGGAG
>CAYYOK010000009.1:0-56765 GCA_964473205.1 uncultured bacterium
CGCCGGGGCGCTTCACGTGGCCGGAGATCTGGTAGAGCTTGGTGCCCTTGCTGTCCTCGGTGCCCATCGACGCGAACCAGGCGGCGCCGTGCTGCAGGATGTGCACCACGCTGGTGAGGCTGGTGACGTTGTTGATGGTGGTGGGTCGGCCGTACACGCCTGCCTGGGCGGGGAACGGCGGCTTGAGGCGGGGGTTGGCGCGCAGGCCCTCGAGCGAGTTCATCAGCGCCGTCTCCTCGCCGCAGATGTAAGCTCCTGCGCCGCGGTGGACGGTGATGTCGAAGGAGAAGTCGGTGCCGAGGATCCTCTCTCCCAGCAAGCCGGCGGCGCGGGCTTCCTCGACCGCCGCGACCGTACGTTCGTAACCGAGGAAGTACTCGCCGCGCACGTAGATGAAGCCACGGTTCACCTTCATCGCGTAGGCGGCGATGATCATGCCCTCGATCAGCTGGTGCGGGTCGTCCTCGAGGAAGTAGCGGTCCTTGAACGAGCCGGGCTCGGACTCGTCGGCGTTGCAGACCAGGTAGCGGGGCCCGCCGTCGGGCGGCGGCATGAACGACCACTTCATGCCGGTCGAGAAGCCGGCGCCTCCCCTGCCGCGCAGGCCGGAGGCCTTGACCTCGTCGACCACCTGCTCCGGCGTCATCTGCCTCAGCGCCTTCTCGGCCGACTCGTAGCCGCCGTGCGCGCGGTAGTAGTCGAGGGTGTGGGCGCCCTCGACGCCGATGTGGCGGTACATCGTGACCTCGTAGCGCGGGTCGTGGCGGCTGACTATCGGAGCGGGCGCACCCGTCTGCGCGGAGCTGTCTGCCGGCACGTCACTCGCCTCCGCTCTGGGTCGCTTCTGGTGTCGATCCCTGGGTCGGTTCCTGGGCGGCGGACGCGTTGGCAGCCACCGGTGCCGCTTTGTCGGCACCGGCGTGGTCTCCGTCGCGCTCGCGCCACGGCTCGGGCATCTCGCCCTTCTTGAGTGCCTCGATCAGGTGCGCGCACCTGATCCGGCCGACGCGCTCGTAGTAGGTGTCGTTGACCTGCAGGACGGGGGCGGTGCCGCAGGAACCGAGGCACTCGACCTTCTGGATGCTGAAGCGGCCCTCGCGGTCGGTCTCGCCGTTGACGATGCCGAGCTCCTCGACCAGGTGGTCGTACATCTGATCCGAGCCGGCCAGGGCGCAGGACAGCGTGGCGCAGACCTGCAGGTGGTACTTGCCGATGGGGTGCTCGTGATAGGTCGAGTAGAACGTCATCACGCCCTTGACCTCGGTCGGGGTGATGCCGAGGATCTCGGCGACCTCGTGCACGCGCGGCTCGGAGACGTAGCGCTCGACGTCCTGGATGACGCGCAGGAGTGGCATCAGCGCGCTGCGCCTGCCCTCGGCGGGGTAGCGACCGAGGATATCGCTCAGCTCGTCTTGCCTGTCTGCGAAGAAGGGTGGGGCGCTGTCTAGTTCGATCATCTTCACTTGTCCACGTCCCCGAGCACCGGGTCGAAGCTCGCGATGTTAATGACCATGTCGGCGAAGAGCCCGCCGAGGCTGCTGGGCTCGAGCGACTGCAGGTTGGCGAGGCTGGGCGCGCGCACCTTGACGCGGTACGGCATCGAGCCGCCGTCAGAGACGATGTAGTAGCCGAGCTCGCCGCGGGCGCTCTCGGTCGGCACGTAGACCTCTCCCAGCGGCGGGTGGAAGCCCTCGGTCACCAGCTTGAAGTGGAAGATCACCGCCTCCATCGAGTTCTCGAGCTCGGCGCGCGGCGGTAGACTGATCCGTCTGTCTGGGTCGATGATCGGGCCGGGCTCGAGCATGTCGAGGGCCTGGGAGACGATGCGGACGCTCTGCTCGATCTCGTCCATGCGGATCTGCATGCGCGCCCAGATGTCGCCCTCGGTGTAGACGGGCACGTCGAAGTCGTACTCCTCATAGCCGCTGTACGGCTGCGCCTTGCGGAAGTCCAGGCCGACGCCGCTCGCCCTGAGGCTGGGACCCGTCAGCGCGTAGTCCAGAGCCTGCTCCTTGGTGAGGACGCAGACGCCTTTGGTGCGCGACAGCAGGATCGGGTTGGTGATGAACAGCGTGTTGTACTGCTCGAGGTAGCGGGGGAACTCGGCGAGGAACTCCCTGACCTGCGGTGCGAACGCTTCAGGTACGTCCTTGTAGAGGCCCCCGACGCGGAAGTAGCCGTAGTTCATGCGCACGCCCGAGACCATCTCGAACACGTCGAGGATCTTCTCGCGCTCGCGCATGGTGTAGAAGAACGGCGTCAGGGCGCCCATGTCCAGCAGTCCGGTCCCGAAGAACACCAGGTGGCTGGCGATGCGGTTGAGCTCCGTCAGGATCACGCGCACGCGCTGCGCCCGCACGGGGACCCGAGCGTCCATCAGCTTCTCGACCGAGAGCATGTACGCCAGGTCGTGGGCGAAGCCGTTCACGTAATCCATGCGGTTGGAGTACGTGACGCCCTGCTGGTAGGTGCGGTTCTCCATCGTCTTCTCGAAGCCGGTGTGGAGGTAGCCGATGTGCGGCCGCAGGGCGACGATTCGCTCGCCGTCTAAGTCGACGACGAGCCGCAGCACGCCGTGGGTGCTCGGGTGCTGCGGTCCGACGTTGATGCGCATGTAGCGCGTGTCGAAGCTGCCGTGACCGAGCGGGCGGTCGGCGGTGTTGACCGAGCCGCCGTCCGCGGCGCCGTCGCGCTTCACGCCTGGCCTCCTTCTGGAGGCTCGCCGCTCCGGGGCGTCGAGCTGACGACGCCGGAGCGCGCGCCGCCCTTCCAGCCGGTCAGCCCGCCGTCGCGGCCGGTCAGGCCGGCGCGGAAGGCGGCTGGGTCGAGGAAGCGGCCGTCGTTGAACAGCGTCGGCGTCTCGCCGAGCGGGAAGTCCTTGCGATGCGGATGGCCCTCGAGGTCCTCGGGCGTCAGCAGCTTGCGCAGGTCGGGGTGGCCCTGGAACTCGACGCCGAACATGTCGAAGACCTCACGCTCGAGGAAGCTGGCGCCGCTCCACAGCTTGGTGGCGGTCGGCAGGCTCTCGCCGTCATCTAGGTCGACGCGCAGGAACAGCCGGTTCGCCCCGGAGATGTCGTGAACGTTGTAAGCGACGGTGAAGCGCTTGCCGCGGTGCCGCGGGTAGCTGAGGTAGTCGATGCCGAAGACGTCGGTGAGCATCAGGTAGCCGTGCTGCTTGAGGGACTCGAGCGCGGCGATGAGCTGAGGCTTCTCGACGGTGACGCTGAGCATGCCCCTCTCGGTCCTGACCTGCCCGCCCAGCTCGGCCAGGGCCGCCAGCGCGGCGTCGACGTCGGCCGCCGCTCTCACGAGCGCGACCAGCCTTCCACCATCGGCAACCTCACGCCGCGCTCGTCGAACACCTCGCCCCTGACCTTCTTCTGAAGCTGCATGACGGCGTAGACGAGCGACTCGGGCCGCGGCGGGCAGCCGGGCACGAAGATGTCGACGGGAACGACGGACTCGACGTTCTGCACGATGGCGTAGTTGTTGAACATGCCGCCCGACGAGGCGCAGGCGCCCATGCTGATGACCCACTTGGGGTCGGGCATCTGGTCGTAGACGCGGCGCATGACCGGCGCCATCTTCTTGCTGAGACGCCCGGCGACGATCATCACGTCGGCCTGGCGCGGGCTGGCGCGGAACACCTCGGAGCCGAAGCGCGACATGTCGTTGCGGGTGTTGGTGGCGGCCATCATCTCGATGGCGCAGCACGCGAGACCGAAGGTGACCGGCCACATGCTGTTCGAGCGGCCCCAGGCCACCAGCTTCTGAAGGCTGGTGAACAGGATGCCCTCCGCCTCCATCTCCTGCACGTCGCGTTCGAAGAGGTCCTTGAGGCTCATCGGCTACTTCCAGTTCAGGACGCCCTTGCGCAGCAGGTAGACGTACCCGAAGGCAAGGATCGTCACGAAGATGATGGCGTTGGCGAGCAGGAACTGCGGAGCGGCCCCGAACTTGACCGCGAGCGGGTAGAAGAAGGCGGTCTCCAGGTCGAAGATGATGAACACCATCGCCACGAGGTAGAAGTGGACAGGGAAGCGCTCGCGCGCCGTTCCCGTCGACGGCACGCCCGACTCGTAGGCGGCCAGCGTCACCTCGTTGGCGCGCTTGGGGCCGAGAACGGCACCGACGATCAGCGCCAGCACGGCGATCGCGCCGGCGGCCAAGAACATCATCAACAGCTCGGAGTACAAGCTTCCGCGCTCCCTTCAGAACCGAGGCCCCGACGCGGTCAGGCTCGCTGTCGGCGGGTCTGGTCAGGCCGTGCTCGGTCGGTGTGACCGCGCCTCGTGCGCGATTTCACAACCAACATGCTGGTAAGTTTACCAGCGGCCGTGCGCGGGCAACAAGGACCAAAATCCCCGTTCCGGAGCGGCTTCTCGCCCCCTCATCACATAGTGATTCACTCGGGTTTGATGCCGGCGGCGGCCGCCTTCGGGTATGATTCTCGGGGCCGCCTCGTCGGTCGAGCCGTTCCAGGGGTCGTTAGCTCAGTCGGTAGAGCAGCTGACTTTTAATCAGTAGGTCGCAGGTTCGAGCCCTGCACGACCCACCAACGAGACTGTCACAGCGGCTCGGCGAAGCCGAGGTCGGCGAGCACTGCGAACTCGCGTCGCAGCGCCTCGCGCTCCCCGGCGTCCAAGGGCCGCTTCTCGAGGCGATCGAGCAAGGCTGGCACGAGCTCCTGTTCGCCCAACGCCACGGCCAGATCGATCCGGGCAGCCAGCGCATAGCCGTACTCGCTCGAACCGTCGGGATCGTGGCGTGCCAACGCCACGTCGAGGACCTTCGCGGCTTTGGAGTCGTCCAGATGGTAGTCGCGCAGCCTGGTGACCAGGTTGAGAGTTCTCTGCCACTCCGTCTGGTCAGGCTCCTTGTACGCCTCGGAGACCAGCTGGTCCTCTTTGCCTGTCTTGATGAAGTAGATCGAGTTCCCCGCGGTGTCGGTGACCGTGAAGCGAGTCTGCCCTGGTCTCATCCTGGAGATGCGCGGGAAGCCCTTGGCTGGAGCCCTGCCTAGGAGGTTTCGCATGCGAAGGGAGAACTCTTGGTGCAGGTTCTCGACCTCCGTCACCATCACGATGCACGAGCTGAAGTTCTCGGCCGGCTTCAGCGCCGGCAGCGAGTAGAAGTGAAGCTCGCAGGTCCCGTTCTGGATGCTGGCGTAAGCGTTCGGGGCGCGTTGCTGATAGGTGATCTCGAAACCGAGCGCCGTCCAGAACGCCAAGGTCTCTTCCATGACTCCGATCGGCAGACACGGAATGGCGGTGCCGGTCATCTCGCTCATGTCCTGACGCGCGCTCGCAGCCTCGGCGGAGACGTCGATCGGCGATAGTCCGTCGGGGTCGTGCAGAATGCTCATGGTCGGTCACCTTTCATCTCGTGCGCGCCAGCCTCGAGCCGCGCGATAAGTGCTTCCGTCCACTGGAGGCGGCTCTCCGCCGTATGCAGCCACAGGCCGATGACCTCGCCGACCGGCCCCCACGCCTCCAGCTCTGCGTCCGGCGGCAGGTGAGAGACGATGCTCTGCTTCCATAGCTCCATCGCCTGTGCGCGAGCGCGTAGCAGAGCGAGGGCATCTGCTCTCGGCAGCTCGTCGATGAATCCCACGGCGGCCCCGAGAAGATCCAGTCTCGGATCGCGGCTCGACAGGGCAGCGCGCAGCAGCTCGAAGAACGCGCTCTCCCCCGCTTCGGTGAGCTCGTACTCGGTCCTCGGCGGGCCGCCGGCATCGCTCTCGACGCCTCGGTCGCGCAACAACCCCTGCGCGGCCATCGTCTTGAGGGCGTGATAGATCGAACCCGGCGCAGCCGTCGACCACTCGTGAGCACCCCATGCCTCGAGATCGGAACGCACCTGATAACCGTGAGCGGTCCCTCGCCGACGGACTGCGCCGAGCACCAGCAGGCGGATGGCGGACATCTACCCTCCTCTAGTCGATTTTGACTAGATACCGGCTGCTTGTCAAGTTTGACTAGTCACGGGCGTCGCCCGATCAGACATCGCCAGGAGCTCACGAAAGCTGCTGAGTCAGCCCTATGATCAGGTCTTCCGGCCCGCGGATGTGATAGATCGGAGACTGGAAGGAATCGCATCTCGCTCGACAGCTCGGACGCGCATGTAGCGACACCACGAGCATGCCCTCAGAACATTCGTCTCTTATAATGATACGGCGTGCTATTATTTGACACGCATCGGTCCGCCATATAGATCGGAGGCTCCCAGAATGCAGGCTCAGCGCTCCATAGCATTAGTTAGCAATGTCGGTGGCCTGAATCCCTCTGCAGCGTTGAAGTTCGCTAGCGACCACTCGGTACCTGGTATGGAGTGGTTCAACGACACGTTCCGGATTCCGAGTTCGAGACGACGAATTGAAGAGAGGCGGGCGCTACTTCTCACTTCGGCGATCGAGTGGCACTGCTTTCACGGTTCCTTTACCGACTTCGACATCCTTATGTCCGATGACGGTTTGGCTAGCTGCGGTGAGGTCTTGCTGCGCCATGAGATCGAGTTTGCATCCAAGTTCGAACGACCGATCTTCACGATTCACCTTGGGAGCGGACAGCTGGAAGGAAGCGAGCTAGACCTAGAAGCTGGTCGGAATCGTCTGTGCTCGCTGTCCTCATATGCGAAATCGCACGGAGTTCGGCTGTGCATCGAGAACATGCGTTATGGCTTAACCAGCGACCCTCATGCTCTGACCAGTTGGGCAAACGATTGTGACGTGGGTATAACTCTGGATATCGGCCACATCAGCTCGAGCGTCGCAGACGAGCATGAGCGGTTGCGTCAGGCTTTACACTTCGTGGATGTCGTGGCCCCGCATCTCTCTCACGTACATGTGTATGAGCGCGAGCTGACCGGCCCCATTCGCCACGTACCAGGGTTCGACTCTAAGTACATCGGCCCCATGCTCGAGGCGATACGCAGCACGACCGATTGCAGAACGGCTACCGTTGAGTATTGGGACGAGACGCCAGGTCTGCTGAGACTACTTGACATAACAAGGAACCATTGGTCGTGATAAACGAGTCAGGTACGACCTCATCAACAAGGTCTGCGCGACGCTTATGGTGACATATACTGTCCGCCAGGTATTGCGCAGCTTCCCCGTAATCGGCCTAGCCTTGGTCCTTACGTTCCTGTACATTCGCGTGATTCCGGGCGATCCCGCACAAAACTTCCTCGGTCCGGGCGCGACGACCCAAGAAGTCGCCGCCATGCGAGAGTACATGGGGATATCCGATCCGGTCTTAGTGCAGCTGACTCGATGGATAGGCGGCATCGTCCGCGGCGACCTAGGTAACTCCGTCTACTCAAGACGACCCGTCGTGGAGCTCATAGGACAGCGCCTTCCGGTCACGCTTACGTTAGCTTCGCTGTCATTCTTAGTCACCTGCGCGATAGCACTGCCATTGGGAATCTTCGCCGCGGTCAACCGCGGCAAAGCCGTAGACAGGTTGGCAACCGCTTTCGCTGTACTTGCGCTGTCAATTCCTGAATTCTGGCTAGCGCTGTTGCTAGTCCTTCTGTTCTCTGTGAATCTCGGCTGGCTGCCTACGTCAGGCTACGTGTCATTCCTAGTTGATCCAGGTCAGGCTTGGCGGTTCCTTTTGCTCCCTGTTCTCACACTCGGATTGGTTCAGGCTGGAGTAGTAGTTCGTATCACGCGATCAGCAATGCTTGAAATGATGCGACAGGACTTCGTCCGTACTGCTCGCTCCAAAGGCCTACGCGAGAAAGCCATTCTCCTTACGCACACACTCAGGAACGCCCTTCTTCCGATAATTACAACACTCGGCATAACGCTTTCGGTGCTACTGAGCGGCACGATAGTCATAGAATCGATGTTCAACATCCCGGGTCTCGGGAGACTGGCCGTCTTCTCGATCAGCAACCGAGATTACCCGATGATCCAAGGGTTGCTGCTTTACATGCTGATGCTGATGGTCGTCGTGAACCTCGTCGTAGACCTGATCTATGGGCTTGTAGATCCCAGAATCCAGTACCAATGAAAGACCGCGACCTATCAGCTAAACCGCTAGCTAGCATCAGGCTTTCGCGTCTTGAGTGGGCAATCGTGGCATTCCTAGCAATAGCCATACTGTCTGCGATCTTTGCGCGGCAGATTGCGCCATACGATCCGATCTCTGACATGAACTTCCGCCAAGCGCTAAAGCCGCCGTCCGCCGAGCATTGGCTGGGAACAGACGACTACGGGCGAGATGTCTTGTCACGCCTCTTGTATGGTGTCCGCGCAAGCCTTGCGATCGCGATACTCGTTGTGTTGATTTCCAGCTTGGTCGGTACTGCCCTAGGGCTGGTGGCCGGCTACTTCCAGGGCTGGGTCGACTCCGCGATCATGCGCCTCGTCGACACTCTGATGGCCTACCCAACACTGCTCCTCGCCATAGCAATCGTCGGTATCAATGGCCCGGGGACACTGAGCGTGGTCATCGCACTAAGCGTCACCTACCTGCCACGGTTCATTCGACTCATTCGCGGCGCAACCCTCACTCTTCGTTCCACTGATTATGTCCAGGCCGCCCGCGCTTTGGGTGCTACACACAACCGTGCTGTCAATAGGCATGTGCTCCCGAACGTCATTCACCTGGTCATTACTCAAGCGTCCATCTACTTTGCCTATGCGATACTCGCTGAAGCGGCACTTAGCTTTCTGGGGCTCGGAGTACCGGCACCGTACCCTAGCTTGGGAGGAATGCTGGATGCAGGTAGGCGCTACATGCACCAAGCCCCATGGCTCTCGGTCATTCCAGGACTGATGATATCGATGCTAGTTCTTGCGATTAACTTGCTGGGTGACTCCTTACGCGACCGGCTCGATCCCAGAGTGAGTAGATCGTGAACACACGGCGTCCAGATTCACTTCCTGCCCATGTACCTGGCGTGTTGGTAAAGGTGGGCCTGATTATCGACTTCCTCGCGACTACGGAATCTGCCGGTCCGACCGAGGTCGCCAAGGCCGTAGGCATCAACAAGAGCACTGCGTTTCGACTCCTTTCTTCGCTATGTGGACTGGGGTTGCTAGACAATGATACGGAGTCAGGAAGCTACCGGTTGGGTCTGCGCCTGATGGAGCTTGGAAACCTGGTACACCGTCGGCTAGATCTCGTTCGGCTGGCCAGACCCGTGCTCAGCGCCCTCAATGACCAGACAGGGGCTACGGTGTTTCTATGCAAACGGGATGGTGATTGGGCAGTCTGTCTTGACCGGATACCTGGACGCGGAGTAGACGTTCTCGAGCTCCAACCCGGCGGCCGCTTACCTCTGCACATCGGAGGCGTAGGGCTGATCTTGTTGGCGGCAAATGACGACGAAGGACTCGATCGGTTCCTCGCTCGCGCTACCCTCTCGTCTCGCACCGAACACACCATCACAGATCCGGCCGAGCTTCGCTCGCAACTGGCGATTGTGCGCGAACGAGGGTTCTCCATCAGCATCGAGGACGTAACACCCGGAGTCTTCGCGATCGGCGCCCCCATAGTCGGCTCGTCCGGAAACGTGGAAGCCGCTGTATCCGTCTCGGGCCTGCTCGCGCAGGTGAGTGACGAAGACATGGATGACCTCACGGCACAGCTATTGGCCGCCACCTCCGAGATCGGACGCAGGCTCGGAAGGACTTAGCCGATCCAGGCATCCGCCGCTACTCGGCTAGTTACATTTCCCACGGCTTCGTTTAGCAGTGTGAGCCCTAACTCGAGTCGCTCGCGGCTGATCGTCAGCGGAGGCATCGCTCGCAGGACATTGCCGAACAAGCCGGTAGGATAGATCAAGTTCAGGCCAAGTCGCGCTGCCTCGTCAACTACCATCGTGGCGATCTCGGGCCAAGGCTCCTTCCCCGCCCGGTCACGCACGAACTCGACTCCACATACGAGTCCGATTGCCCTAACATCGCCCACGGGCCAAAAGGACCTAAGCCGCTCCAGCCCGTCCCGGAAGATCGGCGAGAGGCTGGCGCAGTTCTCTACCACGTCCTCGGTTTCCATGATCTCGACCGTTGCCTTCACGGCGGCACAGGAGAGTGGGTTGCCTCCATAAGTGCTGGACACCTGGCCTGCCGACACACTGACGGCCACCGCTCGATTGGTGATGACAGCGCTCGTTGGCACGCCGTTGGCTAGGCCCTTTGCCACACACACGACATCTGGAAGCACGCCGGAGTGCTCGAACGCAAACCACTTGCCGGTCCGTCCGAAGCCCGACTGGATCTCGTCGAGGACAAGTAAGGCGCCGTGCTCATCGCAGAACTCCCTCATCTCGGCCAAGAAGCCCTCGGGGGGCGGAACGCACCCGCCGGCTCCTTGATACGTCTCCACCACCACAGCAGCTATGTCGTTCGAGGTAGCAGTGTGACGTAGCCACTCAAGGTACTGACGGGTATGCAGCGGGCATCCTTTGGTGTCATGCGAGTCGTGGCCGAAGGGACAGCGATAACAGTAGGGGAACGGGGCGATCGTGACTCCCGGCATGAATGGGCCGAACGAACCCCGTATCTCGTGATTCCCCCCTACCGCCATGCTCATGTACGACTTGCCGTGGAAGCCGCCCTGAAAGGAAATCACCTCGTACCGGCCAGTAAACGCTCGAGCCAGCTTTATCGCGGTCTCTATGGCCTCAGCGCCGGTCGTCTGAAAGAAGACCCGCTCAAGCGGCATCGGAAGGTGACGCAAGAGCGCTTCAGCGGCTTCGACTCTGAGTGGATGCGGGCCATCGTAGCAGTTGATGACTCGAGATGCCTGTTCCTGGATCGCGCGGACGAAAACCGGGTGCGAGTGGCCAAGGTTAGCGACCAAAACCCCTGATGTGAAGTCCAGATAAGTGCGTCCGTCGGCTCCGTACACGGTATCGCCCTCAGCGCGGTCCCACACGACGCGAGGAGAGGTGCTTCTTCGCCCCCCGAGCAACTTAGCTTCGAGTTCGATGATCCTCTGAGCGTTAGCAGGGTCTCCTAGTGTCGCTCCGCTCACGGCAATCCACCATCCCCTTCTTGAAACCAGAGCGCGAGAGCCTCTAGCACGATTCTCGCGTGGTCTTCGAGGTCCGCAGTCGCTATCCATTCATCTACTCGGTGAGCCTCCCGGATGGAGCCGGCACCAAACACCACCGGATTCACTCCTACCCTTCGCAAGAAGGAGGCATCGGTCGCGTAAGTCACCCCCTCCAACCGCGGTTCGCGACCTGTGACGCTTGCGTGCGCGGCCGCGAGCGCGTTCAAAAGTGAACGCTCACTTTCCTCCAGCTCCCAGCCTGGAAACTCCCCGGCGACCCACTCCACACGCGGCGGGCTGATCAACGTCCGCTCACTTCGAGCGACCGCCTCTGCGACAACCTCCTCGAACTCTTGCCTGAGTGTCGACAGCGACTCGCCCGGGAGCGCCCCTATTCTGCCTTCAGCAATCGCAACTTCTGGAATCGAGTACGGATAGTCTCCTGCAACTACCCTGCCGCAAGCGAACGGCACTTTTGCGGGCAAACTCTCAAAGAGAGGATGGTGTAACCGCAACTCACGCTGAGCCGCGAAGGCCTGAAGGTCCTGGTAAATGGCGATCCAAGCATCGAGCGCACTCTCTCCGAACCACGGCACCGCGGTGTGGGCGGAACGGCCCGGAACCTCGATACGCCACTTCAGGAGGCCTGCCTGAGCCGGCACCAGTGCCATTTCCGTGGGCTCGGGCACCAAGGCCGCCTCGGTTATGTACCCACGCTCGACTGCAGCAACGGTGCCGAGACCTCCGGTCTCCTCCGCGATCACGCATTGAACGATGACATCGCCGATCTCGTCGCCAGCCACTTCGAGCAATGCGCTCACGGCGTAGATACAGGCGACGAGACCTGCCTTCATGTCAGCGCTGCCCCGTCCATGAAGTCTGCCCCCAGCGATCTCACCGCTGAAAGGGTCTCTGGTCCATTTGCCGATATCACCAGGAGGGACCACGTCCATGTGACCATTCACCGTCACGCTTGGGCGCCCACGCCGCCCACGTCGCACACCAACCACGTTTGGACGTTCGCCCAGGCGTATCTCTTGCTCGCAAAACGGGTACACCGACTCGACATCCCGAGCCGTAGGGCACCAAACGTCGACTTCGAAGCCGCTCTCCTGCAACAAGCTCGCAAACAGCGGCGCCACGAGGTCCTCATGACCAGTCACGCTGGGCCGCTGCACGACTGATGCCGCCGACTGAACGAGCTGCGGCAGGCGAGACTCGAGTAGCTCCTTGGCGCGAGCCAATGGGCTCGGTCCGATCATGGAGCTACGGATACGACTTGCGCTCTGGCCATAGCCTCCCCGATACGCTCGGCCACTTCCACCTCCCCGAGCCCATACTTGGCCAGAAGGTCTTCGTTCGCCGCAGATTCAGCAAAGCAGTCGTCGATACCGATCGAGACAAGCGCGGGCGAGGAAACGTCGGCGGCGACCAGCTCCGCGATCGCGCTTCCGAGCCCGCCGTACTTATTGTTCTCTTCTACCGTAACGACCAAACTAGCCTCACCTATCACGCCGAGTATGGCGGTGCTCGGCAGAGGCTTGACTGCCGGAACGTGAACGACGGTTGGCGATACACCGTGACGCTTAAGCAACTGGGCGGCCGCTAGGCAACGCGCGCTCTGTGCACCTGTACTTACGATCACGATAGCGCTTCCCGTAACCAAGTTGACGATGCGCGTAGGACTGAAGGCGTAGTCATTGCCGACGACTTGGGGAACCGGATCCCTCGCCACTCGGATGTATGTTGGCCCCACTGCTTCGACAGCGTACTTGAGCATCTGGGCGAGCTCGGCTTCGTCCACAGGGGCCAGGACTCTCATCCCGGGCATTGACCTGAACACGCTCAGGTCATCCACTGCGATGTGAGTCTTGCCCGTCTTCCCCGCCAGCAGGCCTGCGTAGGCACCGACGATTGTCACAGGCAAACCTGGCTGGGCAACCTGAACTCGGATCTGGTCGAGACATCGTGAGGCGGCGAATGCCGCGAAGGTCGTGACCACCGGCCTGAGACCCACCGAGGCCAGGCCGGCCCCGACGCTGACCATGTTCTGTTCGGCGATACCGATGCTTATCACTCGGTCCGGATGCTTTTCGAACACACGATCTACCCTCGTAGAATTCGCGACATCTCCGTCCAGAACGTAAACGCGCGGATCACTCGCCATCAGGTCGATGAGTGCAGTAGCGAACCCGTCACGCATCGCCTATCTCCTGTGGCGTCGTGCGCAAGCGCAGCTCGCTGAGCGCCTGCTCGAGTTCTTTGTCCGATGGCACTCGGGAGTGCCAGTCAAACTTACCTTCCATGAACGACACGCCTTTGCCTTTGACCGTCTCGGCAAGCATCACCGCCGGACGGCGCTGTGCACTACGCAGGCGACCTAGTACCGAACTGATCTGGCCGACATCGTGGCCGTCAACCGTATGCACGTCCCATCCGAAAGCCTGCCACTTCTCCGCCATCGCAGGGACTGGCTCGTAGCGTTCTCTACCTTCTCCCCACTGTCCCAAGCCGTTGCAGTCCACGATCGCCGTGAGGGTACACAGGCCCTGCGCGGCGGCGAACATCGCTGCCTCCCATACCTGCCCCTCTTGGCACTCCGCGTCTCCAAGTACCACGTACGTCCGATAACCGTGTCCGAGCAGGCGAGCGCCAAGTGCTATGCCTGCACCTGCAGATAGTCCCATGCCGAGGGAGCCGGTGGACATGTCGACACCGGGCGTCATTGACATGTCCGGATGACCCTGGAGCCGTGAGTCGATGGAATCAAAGGTATCGAGTTCTGATGGGTGGAAGTAGCCTCTCAGGGCAAGGGCGGCGTATAGCCCAATCGCCGAATGACCCTTTGACAACACGAGCCTGTCTCGCAGCGGATCCCGTGGTCGCTGCGGATCCACCTGCATGACGCAGAAGTACAGTGTGGCGAGTATCTCCGCCACTGAGAACGGCCCCCCGACGTGACCTGCCTTGGCGTGATGGACACTAAGGAGCACGAGACGCCTGATCTCGTCAGCAGCCGCCTGAACACTATGCACATCTCCGGGTGATGTCTCGAAGGGCGAAGTTACTTCAACGGGCATGACTTGCGAGCTCCACGCCAGCTTCGCCGCGCACGGACTCCCACCAGTAGGAAGCGGCGGTCAAGGCGTATTCATCGTCCGGGAATGGTAGCGCTTCCACAGCGACCGGACCGTCGAAGCCGGTGGCCGCCACACTCTGAAGCAGGTGCGCGAAGTCGATGTGACCCATTCCCGGAACGAGACGATTCGAATCGGCGATATGCAGGTATCTCAACCAGTCGCCCGCGGCTATGATGGCAGCTATGGGGTCCGACTCTTCGATGTTCATGTGGTAGGTATCCAGCAGAAGTCCTAGCGAACTCTTGTCTCCAATTCGGTCGAGTAAACGCAACATAGAAGAAGCCGTGTTCAGTCCGGTGCGTTCGTAGCGGTTGATAGGCTCAAGAAGGAGACATACACCTAGTTGCCTGCACAACGGGATGAGTGAGCCGCTGAGCTGCTCTGAGAGAATGTCTTCCAGTTCTTCGGATGGCAGCGGACCCTTGCCGGGTTCATTGCCCAAAACGCCGCCAAGGATCACATAGTGACTATCGAGGTCAGCAGCGAGGTGAATCAGCGCCTCCAGCCTGCTGATCGCAGAGTCGCGCGCTTCCGGGTCAGGGTCCGAAAGGGACGCCCCATTGTCGTAGCGTATCCTCCCTGACGCTATCGCAGTGACCTCGACACCTAGCTCACGTCGACGGCGAAGGTTCGGGACCAATGCTCCTTCCTCAGATGACGCGCAGGAAATCTCTATCCCCGTGAATCCACTGGATGCAGCGACCTCGATTCCGAGAGACAGCCTGCCAGCGTAGAAGAGAGGGGCAAAGGCTCCTCCAGCAACCGGGGACATCGCAACTGACAAGGCACTTCGCACCTAACGAATCACTTTCCCTTCGGGCCATTAGCTTCGACGTTCAGAGCCGAGACCGATCGTCTGCTGCTGGAGCCTGCGGTGCGCTCGCTACGCAAAGGTTTCGCAAGCGGCGCACCGCCTAGTAATCTCCTGACCTACCGTCGATCAGTTCTTCAGGCTCACGCCCCAGAACCTTGGGTAGCCGTAGCCGTTGGGGACATAGCCTTCTAGACCCGTTGCATGCGCTTCCGTAACTGGTTGCCAATACAGAGTTATGAACGGCACGTCTTCGAGGATTAGTCTGTAGATCGCCTCGTAGATCGCCTTCCTCGCGGTGAAGTCGCTCTCGGTCGCACCCTTTTCGAGGAGCTCGTCCATCTCAGGATTGTTGTACTTGGTGAGGCTCACCGAGCTATGCAACAGCGCCGAGTACGTGATGTGCGGATCGGGGCGAGGAAGCTGACGTACCACGAGAATGTTGAGATTGCCTTCAGTGATCCTGTTGACGTATGCCGCCCATTCAAGTGGTTCGAGTCGGGTTCTGATGCCGACGGCATTTAGCTGTTGGGACAACACGATGACCGTTCGCTCGATGTACTCATACGCGCTTGTGGTCGGAAGTACGATTTGGCTTCCATCGTAGGTGGATTGGGCGAGGTACTGACGAGCCAGCTCAGGGTCATACGCGTTGTCGGTCGCATGGACATCGCTGTACCAAGCGCTCTCTTCCGGGATCGCGCTCGTAGCGGCGGACGATGTGCCCCAAAAGGCGACATCCGCCAGCTCTTCCTTGTCGATCGCATGCGCCACTGCCAAACGGAAGTTCCTGTCATCCGTCGGGGCGTACTCATGACCGATGTACATGATTCCCCATGTGGCAGAGGAAATGGAATGCGTCTGAATCCCCGGCAGGTTTGCGAGGCGAATCACCTGGTCCGGCGGTATGTCGGTTGCGAAGTCGATCTCACCCGCCTCTAGGGCGTTGATTCGCATGTCCGTGTCGATCATTGGGATGAAGTCGATCATGTCGACCAAGCCAGTCTTGTTGCCTCCGAAGCCATCAGGGCTGTCGCCGATCGCTTGATAACCGGAGAAGCGCTTGATCCGGTATCGGACGTCCGGGATCCATTCGACGAACTCGAACGGGCCCGTGCCAATCGGGTGTGTTATCGAGCCGCCTTGCGCCTCAACCATGCCCTCAGGGAAGATCGCCAAGGCAAGGTGGGGGTTGGCAACCGCTGAAAGGAAGGGCGCCGACGGCTCTCTGAGCGACACGCGGATCGTAAAGTCGTCGTCCGCGGTCACAGAGGCAACGGCCGTGAACTCGTTGCGCCTCGGTGAGATTTGCAGGAATCGTTCAAAGCTGTACACGACGTCTGCCGAGGTGAGATCCGTGCCGTCGTGGAACTTCAAACCACTCCTGAGGTGAAACACGTACTCCGTGCCAGCATCGTTCGTTTCCCAAGAGCTAGCTAGTAACGGCACTACCTCATATTCGTCGTTGATAGTGACCAGAGTCTCGAGCACGTGATGCAGCGGTATTCGATCCGCCACTGCGCCAGATGTATGCACGTCGAGACTTACCGCGTCGACAGACGTACCCACTCTCAGCACCTGTTGGCTATAGCTCATACCGCTGATGCTCAGGAGGAGAAGCAGTGACAGCACCAATGTCGGCTTAGCCCACCTGGGTATTGTTGGCACTTTCGCCTCCCGTGCCCCGCTTCGCGGATGGGACACCTGGTATCCCGTGGCGCTCTCTTGTCGGTTCACTCCTACCTCCTTTATGGCCCTTTGCTGGATCGACACTCATACTGTCTGTGTTGTATTATGGCACGCTGTTCCGTAGTATAGCACCGCTTGGATGATCTGTAAACCGGTACAGAGGAGGGCGCATCGCACGGCCTCACAAGGTCACCCGTCGTCGAAGACATCACGAGGACCAGAGTCCTAGCCTTAGATAACCTCATGCACTCTGAGGGCAAGGACGCGGCTGGGCCCGCCAATCGTCGGTGGGGGCGTGCCTTGAGTAAACCAGCGGACGCGACCTTCAACGCTGCGATTCCCTGCGCCCTGACGGCTCGCCATTATCCGAAGAGCCCAAATGCGGGCGATCAGTCTTCAGAGTCTCGCTTAGACCAAGACAGTCAGCCCGACTTAGTTAAAGTTCTTGAGCCAGCCCGATGAGCAGGCCTTCCGGCCCACGGATGTAGCAGAGTCGGTACGCGTCCTCGTACCGGACCACCTCGCTGCTGACAAGCTGCGCGCCATGCTGGCCGAGCCGCGCGAGCGTGTCGTCGAGGTCGTCCACCGCGAACATGACGCGGAGGTAGCCCAACGCGTTCACGGGGGCTTGCCTATGGTCGGCGATCACTTCGGGCTCGATGAAGCGCGAGAGCTCGAGGCGGCCGTGGCCATCGGGCGTGCGCATCATGGCGATCTCGACCCGCTGGTCGCCGAGGCCCGTGACGCGCCCGGCCCACTCGCCCTCGACCATCATCCGACCTTCGAGCTCGAGGCCGAGCTCACGGAAGAACTCGATCGCTGCGCCGAGGTCCTCGACGACGATGCCGACGTTGTCCATCCGGACCACCATGCTGTCAATCTACACGCGGCGAGGCTCCACTAGGGTGCGCGCGCCGACTACCGTGCCCGACCTGGCGTCAAGCCTGCGGGCATCGCTTACGATGCGCCATGTCCGACCAACGCCAGCCAGAAGTCGAGGCGGGGCTGGGTTTCGAGACGGCGCCTTCGCAGTGGGGTCGCCGCTACGGCCTGCGCGGCAAGATCGCCTTCGAGCTCGGGCCCGAGGGGCTGTTTTGCGTAGGGCAACACGCTGGCTACCTCCTCATCGAGGCGAGCAAGGTACAGCACCTGCGGTCGGTGGTCGAGTCGTCGAAGTACGGCTCGCTCTACACGACGCGCATCTGGGTTCAGGGCGGCCCTCATCCCGCGGTGATCCAGGTCGCCGCCGCGAACGCGAACGAGTACATCCAGACCATCGCCCACTTCGCTCACCGAGTCGCGACGCTCGGCGGCCTCGAGCGGCTCGAGCGCGGGTCGTCGGCCGTCGGATCCCTGGCCCTCGTCTTCATGATCTTCCCCGTGCTCCTGGGAGGACTGTTCGTCTCGATCTTCGCTCTGGCCAACGATCCCTGGTACCAGCGCTTCGCCCCCACGTTCGTGGTGTTCGCCCTGTTCCTGGTCGTGGCTTGGGCGGCGAAGATCGCCTGGCCAAGCCCCGTTCGCGATTGGAACGAGTACCTCACCGTCTTGCAAGGGCTCAAGGGCCAGCGAGCCTAGAGTCCGCGATCCCAGTCAGTTTCCCGTCAAACCCCGGTCGGTTTCTCGTCATAGGGCGCTGAGCATCGTGATCGCACGTGATCAGGAGAGTCTCGACACCTCCCTGGCCCGAAGGGCCGCCGGAGATCCCGAACGCGTCGGGGCTGCCGGTCGGGCTCAACGTCGTCGCGCCCACCGGCAGTCTCGAGTCGGTGGCGACGAAGGCGGGCAGCCTCGACCTGTTGGCGACCGGGCGTGGCGTCGAGGTCATCAAGGGCACCCTGCAGGACGGCGAGCGCATGACGATGGTGCCGGGCGAGCCCGGCGCCGACGCGCTGGAAGCCTGCCTGCTGCTGGAGGGCAGTCTTCTGATGCCCGACACCTTGGGCGGCGAGGTCCTGGCCTCCGGGAGCCTGATCAGCGCGGACGGTCTCGAGGAGCCGGTCAGCTTCACCGCGCACGGCGACGTACGCTTCCTCTACATCACCTCTGCGCCGATGTTCCACCACATCAGCCGCGAGCTCAACGAGCTCAGGCGCCTGGCCGTCGACATCGAGGTCACCGACGGCTACACCGCTGACCACTGCGAGCGCCTGCAACGGCTCTCCTACGCCACCGGTCGCGAGCTCGGCCTGAGCCAGGCCGAGCTGTACGGGCTCGACTTCGGCGCCTACCTGCACGATGTCGGCAAGATCCGGGTGCCGACCTCCATCCTGCTCAAGCCCGGCAAGCTCGATGCCGAGGAGTGGAGCCTCATCAAGCAGCACCCTAGCTTCGGCCGTCAGATGCTGGCGCCGACGTTCATGCGAGAAGCCGGCGTCATCGTAGAGCAGCACCACGAGCGCCTCGATGGCAGCGGCTATCCGTTCGGCCTCGTCGGCGACGAGATCCTCGTCCAGTCGGCCATCGTGGCCGTCGCCGACACCTACGACGCCATCACGACCGATCGGCCTTATCGACGCGCCAGCCCGCCTGCCGAGGCGTTGGCGGAGCTCGAGAGGCTCGCAGGCATCCAGTATCCGAAGGAGGTCGTCCGCGCTTTCCGGTCCGCGGCGGCCCAGCTCGAGCTCTAGACCGGAGACATCCGAAGCGGGGTCGCAGCGCCGGCCCCTGCTCACGAAAGGAGGGCACATCTTGGTCTCGCGTCTTCGCACGATCCTCCTGGCCAGCCTGGTTCTGACGCTGTTCTCCAGCGCCTTCGCCAGAGACTGGCACGTCCGCCTCAGCGCGCCGGTCGTCACGGCGGTCACCGACGAGCTGCCGCTGGCAGCCGTGGGGAACAGTCTGTACCGGGCGCAAGAAGGAGTCCACGGCGCGCTCAAAGGCCTGACCGGCGTCGAGGTCGACTACTTCTACGTCTGGTTGCACGTCGGCAACGCCTCGATCCCGGTCGACCCGCTGTACTTCAGCAAGTAACGAGATCGACTCGGAACGCCTCGGCGCCCCGGCGACGGTATCGACGGGGCGCCTACCTTTGCGCCTCGCCGCGGCTCCGGGTCGACGCCGTCCGCCAAAGGCTCGCGTCAAGCCCGCGACCCGGCGGTCGGCCGCCCCGACCCGCGCCGTCGTAGACCCCCTTGACCTCTGACGCCCGACGATGCTGTACAATGCCATCCGCCTTCGGGCCGCTGCGCGCAGATCCGCGCGGCGCACAGCCGAAGGCCCCTTCGACTAGCGGTCAGGTCACAACCCTTTCAAGGTTGCGGCACGGGTTCGAATCCCGTAGGGGTCACCAAGTTCGAGGCGCCCGCGCGAGCGAGGCGCCACTCTCGCTCTCAACGTCCTGGACACGCTCCCTTAATCGAAGCTCGCCAGCCGCTTGACAGCGCGGCACCGCAGACCCTAACCTGCAAGCACATTTTCGTAACCGTTTACGAAGCTGCGGAAGGCCGGTGGTGGCGTTGCACGCAGTGCCGAATCTGAAGCTCTCAGCGCGTCCAGGAGCACGCTCTTGACCCGCGCCAGGGTGACGATCCACGACGTCGCCCGGCTCGCCGGCGTGTCGGTCGGCACGGTCAGCCGCGCCCTCAACGACCGCTACGGCGTCAACTCCGGCACGCGCCGCGACGTGCTCGAGGCCGCCAAGACGCTCGGCTACCAGCCAGACCCGACCGCGCGCGAGCTCTCCAACCGCCAGCCTGTCACCGTCGGGCTCAGCGTCGCGCAGGGCCACAAGCGCCTGATCCCGTTCTTCGTGCTCTACCTCGGGCACCTGCTCGACGCCATGGCCGACAGCGGCCTGCGCGTCCGCGACGTGCCGACGGGCACGGACGGCCTGCCGGCCGAGCCTGCCGACGCCTACGTTCTGCTCGGGGCTCACTCCGGCGACCCGCGCATCGACCACCTCAAGGCGCAGCGCGTGCCCCACGTCCTCGTCGGCCACTTCGACGGCGTCAGCAGCGTCGCGGCCGATGACGTGACCGGCGGACGCCTGGCGGGCCGGCATCTCCTGGCGCTCGGGCACGAGCGCGTCTTGCACCTGACCGGCGACCTCGACTCGCAGTCGTTCGCCGACCGCCTGGCCGGCGTCGAGGACGCGCTGAGAGAGGCCGGCGCGCCACCGCCCGAGGTCGTGGTGTGCCGCGAGCTGACCGCGCTCGGCGCCTACCGGGCGCTGAGCAGTCGCCTCGCCGTCGACCCGCCCACGGCGGTCTTCGCGGCCACCGACGAGCTCGCGTCAGGCTGCGTCGCAGCCGCCGAGGACCTCGGCATCGGGATCCCCGCCGACCTCTCGGTGATCGGCTTCGACGACATGCCCGAGGTGGGCGAGGGGCTCACCACGATCCGGCAGGACATCAGGGAGCTCGCACGCCAGACCGTCACCCTGCTTCTCGAGGGCCTCAGGGGCGAGAGCGAACGCAACGTGAGGCTCGAAGTCGAGTTGGTCGACCGCGGCACGACCGCGAAACGGAGGTGACCCGAGGCTGCCGCTGAGAAAGCCCCTTAACGAGACCACAAGACCTAGGGAGAGGCGCAGAGGTCGGCCGATGAGCCGCACTCGCAGGCCGAACCCCACGAGGGAGAGAGCATGATGAGAAGGTTCGCAGCACGACGTCTCACAGCACTGCTGGCAACGCTGTTGGCGCTTTCGGTCGCCTCCGGCGCGCTGGCGCAGCAGGTCCGCGTCATGGGCTACGGCGGCACCGATCCGGCCGTCGTCGCGCGGCTACTCGACGAGGTGGTCGGCGCCGCCCTCGCCTCCGAGGGCATAACGCTCGTCTACGAGCCGCTCGAGGACTACAACACCACCCTGTTCAACGCGCTCTCGGCCGGCACCGCCGCCGACGTGTTCTACATCCCCGTCGAGACGGCGCCGGGCTTCATCGCCACCGGCAAGGTGCTGCCGCTGAACGGTCTCGTCGACACCGCGCCGTTCATCGACAGCCTCGTCGACGCTTACACCGTCGACGGCAACGTGTACGGCATCGCCAAGGACTTCAACACGCTGGCGGTTCACTACAACATCGACCTCTTCGAAGAGGCCGGTATCGAGGTCCCCAACGAGAACGACACCTGGGAGACCCTCGCTGAGAAGCTCCGCGGCGTCGCCGCCCTCGACGGCGTCTACGGCGCGTGCTTCCCCGCCTCGTTCGACCGCTTCGGCGCCTTCGCTTACGCTGCCGGCTGGCAGCCCTTCGACGCCAACGGCGCGACCGACCTGCTCGACGACGCGTTCGTAGAGGCGGTCGAGTGGTACACCGGCCTGCTCCATGAAGGCGTCGTGGTCCTGCCGTCCGACATCGGCGAGGGCTGGGGCGGTGGCTGCCTCGCGACCGACACGGTCGCCGTCGCGTTCGAAGGGGCGTGGATCGTCGGCTTCCTGCGCGACGCCGCTCCGAACCTCCAGTACGGCACGACCTTCATGCCGATCGGCCCGTCCGGCGAGCGCGGCAACTTCCTCTACACCGTGGCGTGGGGTATCAACGCCGACTCGCCCAACCGCGATGCGGCTGTGCGCGTCCTCGAAGCCCTCACCAGCGCTGAGGCGCAGCAGTGGGTGCTCGAGCAAGGCCTCGCCATCCCCAGCCGCAGCGCGCTGGCCGACAACCCGTACTTCGACACCGGCACGCCAGAAGCCGAGGCCAACAGGATCGTCTTCCTCGGCGCCGCCGAAGGCAACGTGCTCGGCTTCCAGTTCGGCTCGGTCGGCAACGACTGGATGAGCCCGATCAACGCGGCGCTGATCGCCATCGCCGGCGGTCAGTCGAGCATCGAGGCCGCCCTCCAGACCGCGCAAGAGGACGTCAACGCGCTGATCGAGCGCGCCGGCAACTAGCGGTACCGTAGGCGCTGGGCGGCTTCCCAAGTCGCCCAGCGCGTTCCGAACGCGATAGGCGGGGTCGGCGCCGCTGCCCGGCGCCACCTCGCCCCAGCAGGAACTGGAGCCAGACGTGAGACAGCGTTCCGAGACACTCTCGGCCTATCTGTTCTTGTTGCCGTTCCTCACGCTGCTGACTATCTTCTTCCTCTACGCAGCGGGCCGCGCGATCTATTTCAGCTTCACCGATTACGACATGTTCTCGCCGCCGAGGTTCGTCGGCCTTGACAACTACCGCGACCTCTTCCGCGACAGGCTGTTCCTGAGCGCGCTGAGGAACTCCCTCTGGTTCACCGCGATAGTCACGACGACCCAGACCTTCCTCGCCCTGGTGATGGCGGCGGTGCTCAACCAGCGCGTGCGCGGCATCCACTTCTTCCGCTCCGTCTTCTACCTGCCCAGCGTGACGAGCTCGGTGGTCATCACGCTGATCTTCCTGTGGCTCTACCAGCGGCGCGGCGCGATCAACTACCTCGTCACGCAGTTCACGCGCTATCTCCCCATCCTGCTGGCGTTCTTGCTGATCGTCGCGGTGGTGCAGGTGCTGCAAGTGGTCTACGAGCGGCGGAAGAAGCTGCCCGCCGGCTGGTTCGACCCTGCGCTCCTCGTCGTGTCGCTGCTGGTCGCGGGCGCAGCGGTGTTCGCGCTGAACGCTGCGGGGGTCATCGCACCGCGCAACGTCCTTCCGTTCGACTTCACCTGGCTGCAGACCAGCCAGTCGGTCCCCTCCGGCTGGCCGTTCTGGCTCTCGGTGCCGGTGCCGCTCGCCGCGATCATGATCCAGAACATCTTCACGACCGTGCCGACCTTCATGCTCATGTACCTGGCCGCTTTGCAGACCGTGCCCAAGAGCCACTACGAGGCCGCCGCCATCGACGGCGCCACGGCCAGCCAGCAGTTCTTCCGCATCACGATCCCGGCGGTCAGGCCGGTGACCTTCCTGGTGCTGACGCTCGGGCTCATCGGCACGCTGCAGATGTTCGACCAGGTCGCGATCTTCGGCGACGCCGCGCCCCAGCGCTCGATAGTGACGCTCGCCTATTTCGTCTACAACCGCATGTTCCCCGGCGCCCAGACTCCCGAGGTCGGCTTCGCCTCGGCGGCCGCGATGTTCCTCGCCCTGCTCACGCTCACCGTGGTGCTGGTGCAGCGCCTGATCGTCAGATCGGACTCGGCATGAGCGCCGTGGTGATGCGGCCAGTGGCCGACGACCGCGCCTGGCGCGCCTGGCTGGCGCGCCGCCGCTGGTCGAGAGCCGGTCTCGTCTACTGCGTGATGCTGGCGTTCTCGGTGGTGTTCGTCGGACCGCTGCTGTTCGCCACCATCTCGAGCCTCAAGACCGACCCTCTCGAGTACCCGCCCAACCTCGCGATCCCACAGCTCGACGTCGGCAACTGGTCGGCAGCGGCGCGCCTCGGGGTGGCCGGGGCCGGCGACCGCTGGTTCGGCGGCTTCGCGCCTGGCGCATCGGTGCCGTTCTCGATCAGCTACTTCGTGCCGGCCGGCGTCGAGGCCGAACCGCCCGAGGTGGCCGTGCCGCGGCGCCGGCCGGGCGCTGGCCTCGGCGCGGTGATGGCCATCCAGTTCGCGGCGGACCACGCCGCCGTATCGGAGGTGCGCGAGACCGCGCGCAGCCCGGCCGAGCTCCGCTCCGGCGAGAGCGTCATCGCCGGCGAGCGCATCACCTACGAGTTCGAGGTCACCTACCCCGGCGATGGACCGACCATCGACAGGCTCCCTGTCGACGTGACTGCCGCGGTGACGATGACCTTCCTAGACTCGACCCTCTCGCCCAGCCGCCTGGAGCGGCGCGGGCGCACCGCCTCGTACGATCACCTCTCGCCGGGCGTTCTCGGCTACATCTTCAGGAACTACGTCAGAACGTTCGCCGAGGTGCGCAGCCCGGCCACCGGCCAGAGCCTCTTCCTCACCTGGATCGGCAACAGCTTCCTCTTCGCGTTCTGGCGCATCCTGCTCACACTGAGCATCGCCACCCTGTCGGGCTACGCGCTGGCGCGGATGCGCTTCAGGGGCCGCGAGCTCGTCTTCCTGCTGGTGCTCGTCGCTCAGATGATCCCGAACCAGGTGCTGTTCATCTCGAACTACCTGGTGCTGCGCGACGGCATCCTCACGCTCGGAGACTTCCGTCTCTCGGCGCTGTGGGGCCAGAGCGCGGGCATGCTGAACAGCCTGCCTGGCCTCATCATCGTGACCGCGCTGAGCGCGGGGCCCGTGTTCATCATGAAGCAGTTCTTCGAGTCGATCCCGCGCGAGGTCGAGGAGGCCGCGATGATCGACGGCGCCGGCCACTGGCGGCGCTACTGGAGCGTCGTGCTGCCGATGGCGCGTCCAGCGCTGGGCGCTCTGGTGATCCTCACCTTCCAGGGCGCCTGGAACGACTTCTTCTGGCCGCTCGTGGTGCTGACCAGCCCTGAGCAGCTCAAGACCCTGCCCGTCGGTCTGCTATCGTTCCGCAACGCCTACGGCGGCGTCGGCGACTGGGGTCTGATCCTCGCAGGGGCGGTCCTCAGCGCGCTGCCGGTGATCATCCTGTTCGTCGTGTTCCAGCGCTACTTCCTCGAGGGCGTCTCCTACGGCGGCAGCAAGGAGTAGGGGTAAAGCGCGTGGACTTCCGCTTCAACACGGTGCTCAAGGAGCACTACGCCTTCCTCGTCGCGGACGCCGAAGGTCAGGTGACCTCGGGCGAGCACGGCCTGTACGATCGCGACACCCGCTTCCTCTCGCGCTACGCCTGGGGCTGGAGCCAGGACGGCAGGGACCTGCAGACCCTGACGAGCGAGACGCCTCGGCTGGACCGCTACTACGCTCATCACGCCAGCATCGCAGGGCCCTCCCAGCGGCTGGCGGTGCGAAGGGCGCTGAGCTTCGGCGCTTCTGGCTTCGTCGACGAGTTGATCTTCGAGAACACCTCGGGCGAGGAGCAGCTGCTCGACCTGAAGCTCGGCGTCGGGGCGGACTTCAAGGACCTGTTCGAGGTGCGCGGCTGGCAGGGCCTGGTTCGGCTCGAGCCCGATGCCGAGGTCTCGCCCGCCGCCGTCACCTTCGGCCTGACCAGCAGCGACGGTCTGAGGCAGGGGGTGACGGTGTCGCTCGAGGGGCCGGACGCGTCGGTCTCTTGTGCCGAGACGGGCGAGGGAGCCGGTGCGGCCTGCGAGTTCGCCTGGAAGCTGACGCTCGCCGCCGGCGCCGTCGAGCGCCTGCGCGTGCGCGTGACCATCGACAACCCGCTCGCCGGCCCGCCCGGGCGCGCCGAGGACTACTCGACCTGGCGCGAGCGCTTCTCGTCCTTGCGGCCGCCCGGTGAGCTGCGCCGGGTGGTGGAGCGCGCGGTGGACGACCTGCGAGGCCTGCTGCTCTACCCTGCCGAGGGCCAGCTGCCGGCCGCCGGCATCCCCTGGTTCGTGGCGGCGTTCGGCCGCGACGCGCTGCTGACCGCCAACCTGCTGCTGCCCTACGCGCCCCAGGTGGCGGCCGGCACGCTGCGCTACCTCGGCCGTCATCAGGGCTCCAAGGACGACCCCCGCCGCGGCGAGCAGCCGGGCAAGATCATGCACGAGCTGCGCTTCGGCGAGCTGACGCGAACCGGGCGTGCGCCGCACTCGCCGTACTTCGGGACGGTCGACGCCACGCCTCTCTACCTGATGCTCCTCGAGCAGCACCGGCTGACGACGGGCTCGCTGGAGCTGGTGCGCGAGCTGGCCCCCGTGTGGGAAGCAGGCCTCGAGTGGATGCTGGGGCCGGCCGACGTCGACGGTGACGGCTTCCTCGAGTACGTCCCCGACCGCGACGGCGGTCTGGCGGTGCAGGCGTGGAAGGACTCGCACGACTCGATGTGCCACGCCGACGGCAGCCTGGCCGAGGGCGCGGTGGCCGTCGCGGAGGTGCAGGGGTACGCCTACGCCGCGATGCGCGCCGCGGCGATCTGGTGCTCGCTGCTCGGCGACGTGCCGCGCGCCGCCGAGCTCGAGGCGCGCGCCGAGGCCCTGGCGCATAGGTTCCACGAGGTCTTCTGGCTCGAGCGCCTCGGCACCTACGCGATGGCGCTCGACGGCGACAAGCGCCCGCTGGAGGTGCTCAGCTCCAACGCCGGCCAGCTCCTGTGGACCGGCATCGTGCCGCCTGGCGCGACCGAGCGCCTGGTGCGGACGCTCGAAGGCGACGAGCTGTGGAGCGGTTGGGGCATACGGACGCTCGGCAGCGCCGAGGTGCGCTACAACCCCGTCTCGTACCACAACGGCTCGGTGTGGCCGCACGACTCGGCGCTGATCGCCGCCGGCATGGCCAGGTACGGCTACAAGGCGGCGGCGCGGCGCGTGGCCCGCGCGCTGCTCGACCTGGCCGCGGCGCAGACCGACCTGCGGCTGCCCGAGCTCGTCGCCGGCTACCCGCGCGACGAGCGCCCCCCCGTCCCCTACCCGGTAGCCTGCCGTCCGCAGGCTTGGGACGCCGCCGCCGTCATCCACCTGCTTCGTTACCTGTGACCCTAGCTGATAGACTCCCAGCCAGTCGCGTGGCGACGGTGCCCCTCTTCGGGCCCCGGTAAGGGTCGGGCGCTGACGCACGCGGCATCGCAGGTGTGCTTGGTCGGGGGCGGTTAGCTCAGCGGAAGAGCGTTCGCTTTACACGCGAAGGGTCGGGGGTTCGAATCCCTCACCGCCCACCAATGTTATGAGTTGGGACATATGCGTCACCTGCGTCGCGTCGTAAATGACATTTCCGCACGCAATTGAACGCAACTCGGTCAACGGCACGATGAGTAGCCTCTGCCCTGACAACTACAAGGCCGAACACAGAGTGGTAGACAGCCATGCCTCTTGCCTAGAACTCTGCTTTCACCGCTGGACCAGCGATAATTCTGAGATCTAGCGAGCGGTATCCGCCAACATTCCGAAGATGATCGTGATGACGAGCTTGACCAGCCGCGGCATCCATCGCCGTGACGGTACCTGCGACTACCGCTGCGATAGTCAAGCTGCGAGGTTCACTCCACGAGTAGCTTCCAGCCTAATGGCCGTTCGGTCTCTGCACCGGTCTCGTTACTGACGTTGGTTGGGTATTGGGAATCGGCACAACGATACACCAGATCGTCCTGGGGGAAGGCGGCGATGGCCGCGACCACAGCAAAGACAATGTTGAGGTTGCTCATCGCCGTGTTTCCTCGGTCGCATCGGCCAAGGTGGCCACATCGTGGTCGGAGTCGTACAATGCTCATCTCGGACTACTTTGTGGGCACTCACCACCGAACTGCGCCTAGCCGAAGCTAGTCGCCACCAGACCCTTCTTCCGCGGCTGGTTGTCAACCATGACTCCTAAGATGCCGTTGACATCGCCGTCGTTCAACGCCGGGACGAGTGGGTTCGCCAAATCGAAACCATCGCGGCTTACAGCAGCCGCTACCATGTCACGTGCGACAACATGTTCGGCCCGAGACCTGGCAGCTAAGCCAAACGCATAAGGTGCCGTCCTGGCGAGAAATGCCTTACGCGAAGCAATCTAGTAAGGCGATCCTTCTTCCCGCACAAGGAGCCCGGCGACAAACCCTCTTACACAAGAGCCGCTTGGTCGATCACCAAAATGAATGCTATGCCAGCATTGCGTGCCGCACAGCATCTTCCAGCAAGTCGTCTAGATCGTCACAGATGGCCCACTCGGCAAGCCAAGCGCCATCAAGGAGTACTATGACCTCCTCCCTGGTCGCCATCTTTAGAACCTGCTGCTCAGCGTCGGCGGTGAATCCGCTTCGTCCAAACAGAAGGCCTATTCGTGCCGATCCGCCTCTAGTCTGCAACTTGACGAAGAAGGCTGAGACCGTCTGTTGATCGACCTTATCCTGCCAATTCTTAGCTTCTACGAGAATAAAAGGCGCACCGCTCTTGTGCCAACACCTATGAGAATGATTGTCGATCTGGAGTACCATGTCAAGTTCATCCGTTTTAGCTCTATAGTTAGTCTCTCTCACACGCAGGTCCGCAACTCGATTCAAGAGAAACGACAAGAGAGACTCGAGGCGTCGGCCCTTCTCGTGGCTACTGCCTGAGGTTAGTCGGTTTAAAGCCAACTGCATCAAGTATCTACGTAGATCATCTGGAACCGCGACGTTCTCCTCATAAAGCGTGCGGAGCCAATCGCGCTGATTTCCAGGTTGACCGTTATCCGCCAACAGAATAATGTCGGCGTCTAGCTCGCCCATAAAACGCACAGCCTCAGGTCTATAGAGGGTCTGAAGCGTCACGACTAAGACAACTCGCTTACCGGCTTCCTTAGCCGCTGAAAGGCGTGTGCGAATGTACAGCCGAAGCTCCTCGGCAAGGTGAACATGTCCTACAGCCTCTCCGTCGCCTGATAAAAGAGATGGTGTCCAACGAAGACCGTCGGCCAAATCAAGAACGGTTCCCTTCGACCAGCCGCCCGACTTTAAGAGGAGATCGACGATACGGTCTGCAGTAGGACTACCAGCCTTGACCACGGTCTCGCCAAGCTCAATGCCTTCAAGCTCGTCGGCGCCCAAGCTCAAGGATGCATCCTCTCCTTCTTCACCAAGATGGTCATTCGTTCTCCGAAAGGACCTCGGTTAGCCGCTCAACGAGCGCCTTGCCGATTCTTTGAACTGCTTCTTTGTCACCCTCACCGCGCACGCGCATGAAGAGCCTCTCAAAGCTCCGCAGCATGTTCTCAGTCGAACGTTGAAGTTTGTCGACCTCCACCATGATCTGCACGGTGTCTTCATAAGCCATATCAATAGAGAGGTCGGGGTCTTCGATGAGCTGTCGGATAGTGTCATCGAGAACGGAGCTTCCGTCACCCTCTTCCGCGTCCTTGGCTGCGAAGTTGACGATCGGACGAACATCTCGCAGCGACACAGTATCAGTGATAATGCCACTAAGTCGCTTCCCGACGAAGGCTTCTCTCACGGCATCTTCACCATAATCGGCAAACAACGAAGGTCTTCGTGATGCTAACGGCTGAATGACATTCTGATGCAATTCCCAAAACCAGTTCAGTGGTATCGTACCCTCGTTGATGTACGACTGGTATTCGTCCGGCAGCTTCAGAGCATGCCGGAGCCGGACGATCCTTTCGCGCGACATGCCGGTCAACTCAGCGAGGTCTTTATCAGTCGTACTACGCTCGGCACTATCGAGCTCGTCGATGAGCTTCTTCAGGGCCCAAGCAGTCGGCATATCACGCCAAGGCTCACGCACCAGATGTATGTTAAACATCTGAAGAAGGTTCTCTAGATCGGTTCGCTCGGTGGTTATGACTGCAGGTACTGTGGTGAGCCCTAATGTGAGCGCGCATTTGTATCGACGCTCACCGTCAATGAGAACATACCTATCGCCTCTAGGAAACACCACTACGGGAACAAGGATTCCCTCGGACGCTATCGATTCGGCAAGCCTATCGAGCTCCTCAGGAGGGAATATCAGGCGCGGATTGTTCGGATTTGCATCGATCTGTTCGACCGACAGATCCTTCAGCTCATGTAGCGGTTCAGAGGAGCTAGATGCAGACATACAGGTTCTCCGTCTTTGTTTGTGACCGCTGACCCTTTGAAGCGCCCATAGTCGAGTGCTCCATTTGAAAGGAATGAGTCTTGACCGTCTTAAAGTGGTCTCTCGCCACGTCGATAACTTCGTGCCCAGCTCTTACCAGAAGTCCGTCGGATGGGTAGCTTAGGATCAACGGACGTTGTGACTGCGAGACAAAAGAGAATAGGTGATCGAACGCCTCGCGAACTTGAGTCACTAACGAGAACGGTGTAGTGAATCGACCAGGACGGTATCTTCCGACTCCGGAGGACTCTGGGAAGTCGTATAAGAATAGTGTCTCGTATAGGTGGTAGTAGCGTGAATACTGATCTCTTGTGTAAGGGGGGTCAGCATAATAGACACCGACATCCGTCAGCGATCCTGATGCTAGGAGTTCTAGGGAGTCACCACTGTGAACCTCATTGTTTGCCCGCCACTTGCTGGACCCAAGTGGTCGGATTGATGCGAGAGCATCGGCGAAGGCCCGCCAAACGTCTCTTCTCCATGTGGAGCGAATTCGCTGGAAAGCCGGTTCACGGCCAGGTTTTAGGTATTGGGCGCTATGGCCAGGGGCGTTTAGTACATAGTCGATAGTCTCAAGCCACGCTGCGAGCAGCCAATCTCTATCTTCGCTCTCGGAGCGGTCAATAGCGTAACGCAATGCATCGATGTCAATAGCTTGAGATGTCGAGAGGTAACTTGCAGAGAAGTACAGTGTGGCTAACTTGTATCGTGCCGGACCCGTCAGCTTGCTGGCATGTCGGGCATCGCTCTTCCAGGTTTCTGAAACGCCTACGTGGGGAGCAGTAGACATGAATTCCAGTAGTGCCCTTTGGCCAGCTGATATTGCTTGCCGTTCTTGAGAGAGGCGATCATTGAACTCGTCGCGCAAGTAGGCTTGCTGACGCCGGAAACGACGCTCAACGCCGTTAAGTGCTTCGCGTGGTCTCGTGGTGCGCTCAGCAGTGAGCCGTGCCGAAAGGAGCGGCCGAAGGAATCGATGGGCGTCATTGGTAATGACAGACCGAGAGTTTGATAGCTGAGATGCGACGCTGCCCGTTCCGCTAAACAGATCGACAAACCGACCGGGCCGTGGCATAGCGTGCGCTAGTCGCCGTACTTGCGGTGCGATGTGGCGCTTAGTTCCCATGTATCGAATGGCCACAGGCACCCCTTCTGGCCGGATCAAGAGTCCGGTCTTTGCTAGGTACGGCGTCATTGTTGCATGTCTATGGATCGACGGCGGGCTCGCGAGAGCCGCTGGGACACATCAAGCTGTCTTGGAGAGATTGCCGAGTCACCGGCCAGGAACACCCGCTAGGCAGCTGTCTTGGCGAGCAGGTACAAGCTCTCCCAAACCGGCGGCGTTTGACTAGAGACCTAGAGCAGCCTTCGCAGGTTGCTCGCCATCAAGCACGCTTGCGCAGCACGAAGCTGTAGCGTAGAGCATGCTCTTGGACTGCCGCTTAACAGACCCTGTGCTACTCCGACAGCTCACAGATTGGAACGGCGTACTCCTACTCAGCGACCAAGCTCGCGGCCCGATCGTCGGTCGGGAGTGCTTGATGACCTCGTAGCTCGTGCAGGTTCCCCGAAGAGCCAAGAACTCCCGAGTACGCCGCTGACGAGCCATTGGACGCCTCAGCTACCAACCCAGGTAGCAGCTTCACCTCTCGCCTACGGTTTCAGAGCCTGGTACTCTGGCCCACCATTCGTGATGAGAGGATATACTCACACAATCATGCTACTACGCGGCATCAACGCCCGCGACCTGCGTCTCGCCGCGTTCACGCTACCATCAGCGACCGGCTGCACCGAGGTCGTCATCTATTCACAGTAAGGAAACGCGTTGGTGACCCGCCATCTCCCCAACCGAACGGCCTTACGACCACCTTGAGCGAGGCACGGCGTACCGATGTCTCTGAGGACCAGAGCCGAACTGGCCACTGTCGAGGACGTCCAATCCGTACCCCGATTCGGAGGGCAACGACCTGCGCACTTCGTCTTCTTCGCAGACAAGCCGCCTGCCGGGATCCTAAACGTTCTTGACCTCCAGTCGCTCTTGCCGGAGGCGTGCACCCTGATCGGAAGTGAGCTATACATTTACTTGCCAAACGGCCTGGGCCGGGCGATCCTGCCGACGACTGAAGACGGCTAGACGAAGGATCACCTCATCGTGCTTCGGCAGCCGTCGCAACTCGAACACCGTCATCAAGCTCGTTGAGCTTGTTGGTGGATGATCTCGGACGCTAAGTCGTTTCCAAACCCGGCGCCCAAACACCCCCCCGCTGACACGTTCAATCTCAGGCTCCCTCCTCTCGCCCTTCGAACTTCTCCGAGCTCGCGTGCTCGAGGGCGAGCCTCCTGATCGCGGCGACAGCGACCTCGTAGGCGATCGTCCCCACGACGGTCGCCTCCATCTGCAGGACGCGGTCGTGGTCGGGCACGTGGGAGAGCTCCTCGCTGGCGGCGGCGAGGATCGCCGGCATCTGAGCGTCGAAAGCGTGAACGTCCACGGCCAGACCGCCACACCGCATGGCGACGAGGCAGTCGGCGAGCATCCCGCGCGCCTGAGCATCTCGCCGCACCCGCAGGGCATGGCGCGAGGCGAAATCCTCGACGTCGGCCAAGGCGCGCGCGTACTCGGCGGACTCGCGGTCGCGGCGCGGCACCATCGCGTCCTGCGCTATCCCGAACGCCTCGTGGATCGGCAGGGTCTCGTCGTCGACGGCTGCGAGCACGCGCTTGATGTCGGTCAGCTGCAGGTTGCCGAGCTCGAGCAGAGCGCGGATGAGCCGCACCCTGCGAACGTGGCTGTCGTCGTAATCGGCCTGGTTGACCGCCCGCGCCGCGCCCGGATGCAGCAGGCCCTCGCGCAGGTAGTACTTGAGGGTCGACACGCTGACCCCGCTCGCGTCGCTGAGCTCGGCTATGCGCATCCCGTCTCCGTTCCGGGGTTGACTTCCATGCGTAGATAGTGGCACTATCCATAATAGAGAGTCAAGCTATCCATTGCAGGAGGGGTCATGAAGGTAATGCCCGGCAGGTACACCGCCGTCCTCGACGGGGACTTCGTCGTCTTCGTGATCGGCATGCGCGTCAACAAGCTGTGGAAGGTCCACACGTGGCTCCCCGTCGCGATGGCGATGGGGCCGATGCTGCGAGAGCTCTTAACGCATCCCGAGAAGGGGCTGCTCGGCCTGCAGTTCGGCTGGTCGGGCCGGACCATCACCCTCATCCAGTACTGGCGCAGCTTCGAGCACCTCGAGAGGTTCGCCAGGAGCGCAGACGACCCGCATCTCGCCGCCTGGCGACGGTTCAACCAGCGCGTGAGCACCAACGGCGACGTCGGCATCTTCCACGAGACCTACAAGGTCGAGGCCGGCGCCTACGAGGCCATCTACAACAACATGCCGGTCATCGGGTTGGCGGCGGCGGGCGAGCATCTGCCGGTCGCGCGTCGCGGCGAGACGGCGCGGCAGCGGCTTCAGACCCCGGGTTGACCACGGTCTGACGAGGAGCCTCTGAGCAGGCGGCCGAGGCGCTAACCTGTGCGGGACATGGGAGGCGAGACGGGCTACAAGCGCTTCTTCGGCTTCGAGCTGGCAGAGTTGCTGGCGAGCAAGATCGCGGCCACAGGTTCCGGGTTCGCCGCCCAAGACTTCATGGCAGACGTCAGGGCTTCCGACCTCGCTGACCGAGAGATGACCGCACGAGTCGACCTGCTGGCCGCCCTGCTACGCGAGCACCTACCCGAGGACTACCCCGATGCGCTGGACGTGCTGCTGCGCATCTACGGCCCCGAGAACCCCAACGAGACCGGTATGTTCACCTTCGGATACTGGCTCTGGCCCGTGGCGTCGTTCATCGCCGCGTACGGCCTCGAGCACCATGACATGTCGGTCGCGGCCATCGGAGAGCTGACTAAGCGGCACACCGGCGAGTTCGCGATCCGCCCCTACATCGCCTCACGCCCAGAGGACACTCGGCGGGTCATGCGGGACTGGGCGGACTCGCCCAACGTCCATCTGCGGCGCCTCGCCTCGGAAGGCTTGCGGCCGCGGCTTCCCTGGGCCAAGAAGCTGACCCTCTTCATCGCCAAGCCAGAGCCGGTGTTCGAGGTGCTAGACACGCTCAAGGACGACACCTCCCGCTTCGTGCAGAAGTCCGTGGCCAACAACGTCAACGACTACCTCAAGGACAACCGGCCCGCCGCGCTGGACCTGCTGCGGTCATGGGCGAACGCCCCGACCCAGCAGCGGCGCTGGACGATCCGCCACGCCCTGCGCAACGAGATCAGGCGCGGTGCCGATGACGCCCTCGCCGTGCTCGACCGATCCCTGCGCACCCCGACCGCCGCGGACCGCTAATCTCTGCGGATGACGATCGCCGGCGAGCAGGCGTTGGCCTGGCGTCTCGAGCGGCACGCGCTGGAGCCCGTGGCCGGGAAGACGGCTTTCGACGTCACCGATCGCGTCGTCGCGTTGCGCGGCTGGCCGCTCGACCTGTCGGACCTCTCGGTCCGCATCCGGCAGGAGGCGCCGGACGAGCACGGGCTCGAGCGCGCGCTCGAGACGGGCGAGCTGATCCGCAGCTACGCGTTCCGGGGCGGCTCGTACGTCTTCTCCCACGCTGTCGCTGCCGACCTGCTCGCCTGTCGCACCTCCACGCGCGTCTGGGAGACGCGGCGCTATCAGCAGCAAGGCAGCTTCGAGCTCGACGATTGGCGACCGCTGCGCGAGGCCGTGCGCGAGGTGCTGGCCGACGGTCCGGCGACACGGGCGGAGATCGGCGCCCGCCTCTCGCGGATCCCCAGACTCAGGCACCTGGCCGTGGGCGCGACGGGCGCGGGCTCGGACAGCCTGTACAAGCCGCTGCACTGGTGGGGCGACATCTGTTTCGGCCCTAACAGAGACGGGCAGGCGACCTTCCGGCTCCTCCACGGCGACCCCCGCTGGCCCGGACTGCCGGACATCGATGAGGCCGGCCGCCGTGCGATCGCCCTGTACCTGCGCAGCTACGGCCCCGCGACCTTCACGAACCTCTCGTACTGGCTGACCGAGGGGCTCAGCGTTCCCCGCCGCCGGCTCCTCGCGTGGATCGCCGAGCTCGGAGACGCCCTGACCTCAGTGAGCGTCGACGGCGTCGACGCGTACGTCCTGGCCACGGACGTCGACGACATGCGCGGGACCGAGCCCTCGGCATCCGTCAGCCTGCTACCGGGGTTCGACCCGTGGGTGCTCGGCCCGGGGACGGCTGACACCCGCCTGATCGCTGCCGAGCGGAGGGCTGCGGCCACCAAGGGGTTGAGCCTCGTGATCGTCGGCGGCGTGGTGAAGGGCACCTGGCGGCTTCGGGGCGACGAGCTGACGGTCTCCTGGTTCGGCGAGTCCGGCCCCGCGCCGACGGCGGCCCTCGAGCGCGAGGCTGGTCGGATCGCCGACCTCCATGCGCGGGAAGTGAACCTGACGATCGCCTCCGAGTGAGGTGGTAGCGCCGGGAGCCAGCGGCGGCCATGCGAGCGCGTCGGCCGCGTTACCCTACCGGGATGTCACTCGCAAGCGTGCGCCACCACCTCGAGAAGTTCGGCAAGTCGGGCGAGGTCATGGAGTTCGAGGAGTCGAGCGCCACCGTGGCGCTCGCCGCCGAGCGCGTCGGCACCGAGCCGGCGAGGATCGCCAAGACGCTCGCCTTCTACGATCCCAAGGACCCCAGCCGCGCGATCCTGGTCGTGACCGCCGGCGACACCCGTCTTCACAACGGCAGCTGCAAGCGGACGTTCGGCGGCAAGCCGCGGATGCTGGCGCCCGGGGACGTCGAGACTCTCACAGGTCATCCGATAGGCGGCGTCTGCCCCTTCGCCAACCCGGCGGAGGCGCGTGTCTACCTCGACGAGTCGCTCAGGCGCTTCGAGGTCGTCTACCCCGCCGCCGGCAGCGCCAACTCGGCGGTGCCGACGACGCTGGCGGAGCTCGAGGAGCTGAGCGGCGCGCTGGGGTGGGTAGACGTGACCGTCGGCTGGCGCCCCGAAGACGAGGACCGCGAGCCGCCCGGCTGACGACCAGTTCTACGAGACCAGCTTCAGCCCGACGATGCTGCCGACCAACGCCAGCAGCAGCCCCACACGCAGCAGGCTGGCCGGCTCGCTGCCGGTGATCATCGCGTAGATCACCGTCAGGGACGCGCCGATCCCGACCCATACGGCGTAGGCCGTGCCTGTCGGCAGGCTCCGCATCGCGTAGGCCAGACCGACCATGCTCAGGGCGCAAGCCACGATGAACAGCACGCTGGGGCCGAGGCGGCTGAAGCCTTCGGAGCGACCCAACGCCGTTGCCCACACCGCCTCCAGAACTCCGGATACGACCAACACCGACCAAGCAGCTGCCATGACACGCCTCCCCGATGTGCTCTCTAGGCGCACATCCATGACGACGTCTTGTCCTGACCGGGTACGTCGCGCTCGTCCGGGACCGGCTCAGCGGTCGGGGTCGGATGCTAGCACGGCAGCCTGACCTCGGTCGGCGAGCTGCCTGACGGCGCTCCAAGCCAGGTAGAGAGCCACGGCCACGGAGCCTGCCAGGTCGATGACGCGGCCGGTCGCGGTGTCACCAAGCAGCCACACCGAGCCCAGCGCAACCACCACCGCCACGTCGACGAACGTCTTGGCGCGGTAGAGCCGCGCCTGGGCGGTCACGATCGGAGTGGGCTCCCGGCGTTCGAAGCGCTCGTAGCGGGCCCAGAACCAGCCGTTGGTCAGGACGCCGAGGAAGGCGATCACGAGGCCGACGACGACGTTGCCGGTAGGGCGGGGCCACAGCCACCTCGACACCGCCAGCGCGAGGATCGCCAACGCCGAGAGAGCCAGCGCGGCGCCTACGATCAGGCGAACCGACCTCTCGATCCTCGCGCGCTGAGAGTCGGGCACGCCCTGTACGCGCCGGAACGCCAGCCATGAGACGAGCACGGCGGCGAACTCCACGGTGCGCCTGACGAAATCCGCCGCCTGCGTCGCCGAGCGCCCGAGCAGCAGCGCCGCGAAGGTCGCGAACGGCGCCCAGGCACTGAGCAGCACGGCCGCCCTCAGCGTCCTCTCGCGGGCGCGGGTCTCTCCGTCGGAAGCGGTCAGGCCCGGCCCGCCAACCACTCGAGCAGCGACAGCAGCGGGTAGAGCGCCGCCAGGGTCGCGAGCGGCACGGACAGCGTGTCGGTGCCGGCGGGCGAGATCAGCTCCACGGCGGCGGACAGAGGAGCCACCAGCAGCCCGGCGACCGCGGCAGCCCACCACGGCACCCCGCCGAACCAGCAGAGGGTGATGAACAGCGCCGCGAACGCGAAGGCTGTCATCGCGCCGCTGCCCTCGTGCGTCTTGCCGCTGTCGACGAGCTCGTGGTGGATCTTGCGCTTGCCGAAGGCCTTGCCGAACAGCGCAGCGGCCGCGTCGCCGAAGGTCCAGGCCATCACCGCGGCCACCGCCAGGTAGCGGTGCTCGTGGCCGAGCAGGCCCCAGGTCAGCGCCAGGAGGAGCGCGAAGCTGAGCTGCACCAGCAGGAGCTGCCGCCGGAACTCGCCCTGCTCCCCGCTGCGCTGCGCGAAGCTGCGCTGGAAGAACGGTTGCCGCTCGAGCCAGAAGAACAGAGCCGGGTACGCGACGGCGACGAGCGTCGCAGCGGCCAGCGCCGCCAGGTACCAGGTCTCGAAACCCTCGACCAGGATGAAGATCGACAGCCCATAGAAGATGTGGTGCAGCTTCCTCGCCAGCTCGCGCGGGATCGGCGTCAGCGACAGCAGCAGCACAGGCACCAGCGCCACCACCACGAGGTAGTAGGCGAACAGGACCCCCGTGCCTATCAGGAACGCCACCACTGGCTCCGCCATGCTCCCGCCTCCGGGTCGGCGTCGGTCACGCCGCCCCCAAGGCGATCGTACCCCTGGCGCCGTAACGCGTCCGGTGCCTTCCGTCCCTGCGGCCCGTGCTAGTCTCGCGGGTGTCCCGAGTCGTCGAAACGGCCTTGGCGCTGCCGGCACCGCCGCTGCGCGCCCTGGTCGACTCCTACCAGGGGAGCCTGCTCGAGGGCTTCGCTCCGGGCACTCACTCAGCGCTTCCCACTGCCTCGATCGCCCTGGTCATCAGCTTGGGCGCTCCGCTTCGCATCGCTTGCCGGGAGGAAGGCGACGACTATCGCCGCTTCCCAGCCGTGATCGCGGGGCTGCGCACCAAGCCGGCCGCCATCGCTCACGACGGCTCCGCTCACGACCTGAGCGTGGCTCTGACGCCCGACGGCGCGCGCCTGCTCGGCGTGAACGCGGCCGCGCTGGGCGGCCGCATGGTCGAGCTCAGCGAGATCCTAGGCCGACGGGCGGACGCTCTCAGCGACCAGCTCCACGCGGCGAAGGACTGGCGCTCTCGTTTCACGGTGCTCGACCGCTTCCTTCTCGACCGCCTGGAACGGCTGAAGGCACCCGAAACCGCGCTCAGCCTGGCGTGGCGGCGGCTGCTGGCCAGCGGCGGTGCGGTGCCGGTGGCAAGGCTCGCCTCCGAGGTGGGTTATGGGCGCCGCCACCTCCATCAGCGGTTCACGGCCGAGTACGGGGTCACCCCGAAGCATGTCGCCAGGCTGGCGCGGTTCCAACGCTCCGTGCGCAGGATCCGGGCCGCCGAGCACCGGCGCCGCAGATCGCCAAGCGCCGCTTCGGAGACCCTGGCGGCGGTGGCGGCCGAGGTCGGCTACTTCGATCAGTCGCACATGGCCCGCGAGTGGCGAGAGATGGCGGGACGCCCACCGAGCGAATGGGTCGCCGCCGAGGAGCTCCCTTTCGTACAAGACGAGCGCGCGAACGGCGACGCAGTATCGGAGCCATGAACGAGACGCCGGCAAGGATCCACGAACCCATCCGCGTCAACCTCGGCTACCGCGACGTCCCCGCGGCCATCCGCTTCCTCGTCGACGCCCTCGGCTTCGAGCAGGGGGTGATCCACCAGGACGACGATGGCGAGGTCCACTACGCCGAGCTGCGCTGGCCGGCTGGCGGGATCGTCACGCTGCATAGCGGCGGCGCGGGCAACTCGATCGCCGACCTGTCGCGACTGGCCGCGGCGAGCGGCTACCCCGCCTACTCGATCCACATCGACGTGAACGACCCTGACGACCGCTACCGGCGCGCTGTGGCAGCTGGAGCCGCGGTGGTCCGCGAGCTGCGGGACTCAACGGCCGGCTTGGGCACACGCGGTTTCATAGTCAGGGACCCTGAGGGGCTCTACTGGAGCCTGGGAACACCGCTTCCCGAGCTCGAGAGAGGCCCCGACGGCAGGTGGCGACCTGCCGCCGAGACCTGAGGGCCGAGCGGCCGCCTGAACGCGTCACGACCGCATCGCCCGTGGCTCGGCCCGACCGATCGCGCGCCTATCCGGTCGCCAACCACGCGATGGTCTTGTCAGCCAGCCTGTCCAACGCCATCACCGACTGCTCGATATGCTCCTCGCGGGTGTCCTCGATCTTGTTGTGCGAGATCCCATGCAGGCTCTGCACGAACAGCATCACGGTCGGTACCCCGGCCCTCGCCACCTCGGCCGCGTCGTGCAGCGGCCCGGAAGGCAGCCGATGCGAGACGCCGGCCACCTCGACGATCGCCTCCTCGGCGAGGTCGAGCAGTCGCGAGTGGAACGGCATCGGCTCGATGCGCCAGATGTGGCTCCAGGAGACGTCCACCCCGCCCTCGGCGGCGAAACGCCGGGAGGCGTCCTCGGCGTCCTGCAGCATCGCCGCCAGCGCGCCGGCGTCGAGATGCCGCTGATCGAGGGTGATGTCGCACTCGCCCACCACCGAGGTGACGATGCCGGGCCGCGTCACGCAGCTCCCGATCGTCGACACGCCGCCGTGGCGACCTGTGATGTCGTAGACCGCCTGCCCCATCTTCCCCGCCGCCAGGAACGCGTCCTTGCGCCGGTTCATCGGTGTCGAGCCAGAGTGAGCGGCCTGACCGCGGAAGTGGATGCCGTGCCGCTCGACGCCGAAGGTGCCGAGCACGACGCCCAGCGGCAGGTCCAGGTCGAGGAGGACGGGGCCCTGCTCGATGTGCAGCTCGAGGTAGGCGCCGGCCTTCGCCAGCTCGGCGTGGGAGTCGCCCATGCGGTCGAGGTCGACGCCGCAACGCGACAGCGCGTCGACGAGCCTCACGCCGTCGGCGTCCTTGCGGTCGCGTTCGGCGTCGGGATCGAGCGTGCCGCCGCAGGCGCTGGAGCCTAGCAGGCTGCGCCCGAAGCGCGCGCCCTCCTCGTCCGCCCAGTCGACGAGCCTCACCGTCACCGGCGGGCGGCCGCCGTACTCGGCCTTGAGCCGCCGCACGACCTCGAGACCTCCGAGCACGTTGAGGCAGCCGTCGAGCCAGCCCCCGCCAGGGACGGAATCCATGTGCCCGCCGATGAGCAGCTCGGTGTCCGACTCGCCCCTGAGGGTCGACCAGACGTTGCCGGCAGCGTCCTGATGCGTCTCGAGGCCGAGCGCGTCGAGCTTCTCCCTGAGCCATGCGCGCGAATCCAGCCACACGTCGGTCCACGCGACTCGCCAGGCGCCGTTCTCGTCTCCCGTGCGCGCCCTGAGCTCCTTGAGCTCCGTTACGGTCCTAGCTGGATTGAGTTCGCTCACCTGGGTCCGACCTCCGTTCGCTGCGGGCCGCCCGGCCCGCCATCTACGACTCGATGCGGTTGCGACCGGCCTTCTTGGCGCGGTACAGGCGCCTGTCGGCGAGCTTGAGCATCTCCTCCACCGGTTCGCCGACCGAGCCGTAGGTGTGCTCACCGTCGAGCCAGCGCACACCGTCGTCCAGGTCGGCCTCGCTGCCGCCGCGAGCGACCAGCACCACGTCGGAGAGGCTCGCCACGCCAGCGCTGACGGTCACCTCGAGCCCTTCGGCCAGCTCGTTCCAGCTCGAGCGCGCGACGGCCTCGCGGACCTTCTCGGCCACCGCGGTGGACGTCGGCTTGCTGGCTCCAGGGAGCAGGATCGCGAACTCCTCGCCGCCCCAGCGCGCGACGACGTCCGTGCGCCTGACGCTGGCTCTCAGCAGGCCGCCGAGGCGCCTGAGCACGGCGTCTCCGATCAGGTGAGAGTGGGCGTCGTTGATCTGCTTGAAGCCGTCGAGGTCAACCAGGACGAGGCTGACGTCGCGACCACGGCGCAAGCTGGCGGCCACCTCGTCCTTCAGCCGCCCGTTGAGGAAGCGGCGGTTGGCGAGGCCCGTCAGCTCGTCGGTGCCGCTGAGGTGCTCGAGCCTCGTCGCCTGGTCGCGGAGCGCGCGGTTGGTCTCCGACAAGACCTGGCTCGTCAGCACGCTCAGCTCGTGGTCCTGCGACAGCCTCGTCTGCAGCTCGAGCAGCAGGATGCCGATGACGTCCCTGCCGCGCTGGTGGTCGAGCATCTCGCCGCCCTCGACGTGCGCAAGGAGGCTGGCGTACGCCTCGCGGTGACGCCCCAGCGCGCTCAGGGCCGCGGCCTTGGCGCGCTGGAAGGCGACGACCTGCGCGCTGGTGCTGTTCCGGCGAGCCGTCTCCTCGCCCTCGACGAACTGCTCCAACGCCTCGGCGGCCTGGCCGATGCGGAGCAGGAAGTGACCGTACTCGCGGTTGACCTCCATGCGGAACGGAGCGTTCGTGTCGTCGGCGAAGCTGGCGAGAGCGTAGAGGAAGTTGCGCTCGGCGCCCTCGTTGTCGCCGGCGTTGGCGCAGGCAGCGCCGATCTTGCCGTAGGTCGCTCCGACGTAGGCGCGCCTGCCGAGACGATCGAACGCGCGCAGAGCCGACTCCAGCTCTGCGACGCCCTCCTGTACCCTCCCTAACCTCACCAGGACCCGGCCGACGTTGGACGCTGCGATCGCGGCGCCGAACGCGTCCTCGTTCTCCTCGAAGCTCTGGCGGGCGCGTTGGTAGCAGGCCAAAGCCTCGTCGAGGCGCTCGCCCTCCATGTAGACGTTGCCCAGGTTGTTGAGCAGCGCAGGACTGACGTTCTCGCCGTGCTGCTCGAGCAGCTCGATGCCGGAGCGCAGGTGGAACATGGCGCGCTCGTTGAACTCGCGCGCGCCGTAGACGGCGGCCAGCTCGTTGTGAGCCCTGGCGCACAGGCCCACCATGCCGCGCTCGCTCGCCACCTCCAGCGCGAAGCGACCGAGCGGCACGGCGGCCTCGGCGTCGCCGTCGAGGTAGGCCGCGCGCAGACCCGTCAGAGCGCCCTCGACCACCACCTCGACCGCTCGCGGGCCGAGCCGGCTCGCGTCGATGCGCGGCGGGCGCCGGAAAGCGGCAGGCGCCTCGCGCCGCTCGAAGGGCACCTCGGCCTCCTCGACCCCACCGCCGAGGCCCACCATCTCCTCGACGGTGGCGAGCAGCTCGTCGACGGCGACGCGCGCTGCGCCCACGTCGTCCAACGTCAGCGAGGCCGCCGCCTTGGCGGCAAGAGCCACCAGGCGGTCCTCGTCCGACGCGGTGCCGGCCAGGGCGTGAGTGACCGCAGCGAGCGCCAGCTTCGGCTCGCTGTGGCGCAGGGTCCAGGCCTGGCTCACGCTGTCGACGGTACCGGCGGCGCGTTGGGTCGAGGAGTTCTCGTCCGCCACGTACCCCATCATCGCAGAGTCGGTAGCTCCAGGCGAGGCGAAGCTCACGCGGAGAGTCAACGCAGAGCGAGGCTCCGCGCCAAGCCCGCGGCGTCGACCTGCACTCCGAGCCGCCGGAACGACGTCGCCAACGACCGCGCGTCCCTCTCCAGCAGCTCGCGCGCCGCCCGCGTATCGCCGGCCGACACCATCTGGGGGACGTCGATGAGCCACACCTGTCCGCGGTGCCACAGCAGGTTGTAGGTCGAGAGGTCGCCGTGCACCAGGCCGAGGTCGCACAGGCGCCGCAGGATCTCGACGGTCTGGGAGAACGCCGACTCGGCTTCGGCCGGGCTCAGCCGGATGTCGGACAGCCGCGGTGCGGGCTCGTCGCCCTCGCCGACGAACTCCATCAGCACCACGGCGCCAGCCTCCTGGTAGTGGTACGGCTCCGGCCCCAGCGCTGGCCGCGGCACGCGCACGCCCGCCTGGTGCAGCAGCCACAGGTAGTGGTACTCGCGCTCCACCCAGATGCCCTGCTGGGCCCTGAGCCCGGCCTTGCTGCGCTGCCGCATCGCCTTGGCGATGCGCGCGTCACCGATGTGGAAGCCTTGCCAGTAGACGCGGTCGTCGCGGAACGACCTCGCCTCGATGTCGGCGTAGACCTTGGCGGCGAGGCGCTCGTCCTCCCTGCCCACCAGGTAGACGGTCGCCTCCTTGCCTCCTTTGAGCTCGCCGATGAGCGTGTCGAAGTGGCCGCGATCGTGGAGCGCCCGCATGTCGGCGTCCGCGAAGATGGCGTCAGAGGTCGCCCCGGTCGCGCCAGGCTGCAGCAACAGGTCCTTGCGCGTACGTTTGAGCTTGGGTTTGCGCCGCTCGCGGCGCCGGCTCACTACCTCGGCGCCCTGAAAGCTCGCGGTCTCGTCGTCTTCGTGATGCAGGTCGTTACGTGACAAAGCTGTCGTACCTCTCGCGGGACGCGGTCGGATCTCGACCGCTGGAACGGTGCCGCTAACGGGCCGGGCGGCACCACGGGTGCGCGCCGGCCATGCTCGGTCGGCGGCGGGTCGCTCGCGAGGAGGCACTCCTGCTTAGGAGACCTGAGGCTGGACGGGTCGGAGGGGCTAGACCAGAAGAGGACGAGCGGTCAGACCGGGAGCTTCGCGCGAGGTGGCGCCGCGTGTGTGAAGTCGAGGGTTCTATCAGTCATAGCGCTCACCGCCTCCCTGAGGTCTGTCGGCTGCGAGTATGCAGGTTGCGCGTGCCCAGCGTCAAGGCTGCCTCAGGCTGGGCGGCTCTTCTGCCGCTCGGCGCCGTCTTGCGGCCTTCCGGCGGACTGGGCGGGCAGGTCAGCGCGGCGTTCGGCCGCGCGCTCGCGCGCCTCGCCGTCGAGGAAGTCCTGCCAGCGCTCCGGCAGCTCGGCGCCGAGCTCGGCGGACTGTGCCCTGGCCGCGGTAGCGCCTGCCGAGGCTGCGGTGGTTGCCTGCTCCCCGCAGCGCTTCCAGGCTGATGGCGAGGTAGTCGCGACGGTACGGCTCGGCCTCGTAGAGGATGGTGCCGAGGCGAGCTGCCTCCTGCGGGTCGCGCTCGACCAGGTCCTGAACGAAGCGCGCCAGCACGAGGTGAAGCGTGTCGCGCAGCGGCCCATCGAGCTCCAAGCCGCCCAGGTAGGGGCCGCGCCAGACGGTCGACTCCGGCTCCGCCAGGAAGCGGTCGAGGTCGGAGTCGCATGCGCCGAGCGCGTAGCCGTCCACCGTCGTGAGCACGAGCTGCGAGCCGAACTCGCGCCTTAGGCCCAGCACGAGCTGACGCAGGCTGACGCCGGCCTTCAGCTCGTCCTGGCCGGAGTAGAGAAGCTCCGTCAGGTCGAGCCTCGACAGCCCGTGCCGGCCGCCCGCCCGCGCCTCGAGCAGCGCAGCCAGCAGCAGGCGGCGCTTCTCACCGCGCAGCAAAACCGGCTCCCGGGCTTGCTCCTGGGGCACGCGCTCGCCGCGCAGCTGCATGGGACCGAGCACCTCCAACACCCATGGCGCCGGCTCCTTGGCGGATGGCGCCTCAGCCGCCGCGCCTGCGGCCTCCAGCTCGGGGAACAGCTCGCGCGCCAGAGCCGCGCCGTGTCCCAGGGCGCGCGCCTCGAACCACGCGAGACGCTCGCTGGCATCGGCCACGTCCGAGCGGATCCTCGCTAAGTGAAGCCCGATCCTGTGCGTCTCGATTGCGCCCTCGACCTTGCTGGCGATGGCGAGAGCCTGGCCGAGCGAGCCCTCGGCCGCCTCGAGACGTCCCAGCGACAGCTGCGCCAGGCCGGCGGCCCACAGCTCGCGGTACGCGTCGGTGGGCGACGCGCCGGCGGCCTCGGCCAGAGCAGCGGACTCCTGCACGAGGCCGAGGGCGCGTTCGGCCTGCCCCCCTGCCGCCAACGCCAGCGCGGCGTCTATCAGCGTCTCGCGCAGCAGCCTCGCGTTGCCGGCGCGCCGCGCCTCGCTGAGGGCGCGCTCGGCCTGACGCATGCCGGTGAGCTGGCTGAGGCGCGTGCCTTTCGCCGCACCGAGCTTGCTGGCGATGGCGAGAGCCGCGACGAGCTGCCTGTCGGGCCCGTAGAGCTCGAGGGTGCCGATGGCCTCGGTCAGCAGGTCCTCCGCCTGCTCGAAGCGCCCCTGGTCGATGCGGAGGTCGGCCAGGCCGACCATCGCGAAGGCGTAGGCCTTCCCGTCGCCCGAGCCTTGGCGGATGCGCAGGCTCTCCTCCAGGCACTCCCCCGTCGCCTCGTACTCGCCGCGCATCCGCAGGAAGGCGGCGCGGTTGAGCAGAGCCGTCGCGCGCAGCCTGGGAGCGTCGAGCTCGCGCAGCAGCTCGAGCACCTCGCCCATCGTCGCGTCGGCGCCCAGCGGGTCGCCGGTGTGGAACTGGATCAGCGCGCGCAGCGAGGGCAGCTCGCAGTGCGTCGGGACATCGCCGGCCACGGCCAGGCCGCGCTCGATGAGATCGCGCGCTTCGGCCATGCGGCCTGTGGCCAGGGCCGCCGCGGTGGCCGCGCGCAGCATCTCCGGCGATCCGGCGGTCGCGAGCTCGGGGTGCTCCTGCCACACGACCCAGGCTCCCTGGTGGTCGCCGGCCACGTTGCGGCTGGTCAGACGCAGCGCGGCGGGGTGGACGTCGGGGAAAGCCGTTCGCGTGAGACGGTCGGCGAGCTCGTCGGCCTCGCGCTGCTTGCCGCTGAGGGCTAGGAGGTGCACCAGCGCCAGCAGCGCGTCGGCCAGCGTGTCGGGATGAGCCACGGCCACCTCGTACAGCGTCCGCGCCTCGGCCAGGTCGTGGTGCTCCAGCACCTTGGCCGCCGCGCACGCCAGCCGCGCTCGTTCGGCGCCGGTCGCCAGGCGGCTGGCCGACGCGCGCAGCCTGGCGGCCGTGAGCGGGTCGGCCGAAGCGTCGGCGGCGGCGATCAGGACCGGCAGCACCTCGGTTGCCGACAACCCGGCCTGCTCGATGAAGCGCGCGGCCTGCAGCGGGGAACCCTTCAGGGCCTCCACGGCGCGCCGGGCCATGTCGCGCAGCTCGTTAGGGTCGAGGGTCCTGAGCGTGACCTCGCGGAAGAGCGGGTGCGCGAAGTCGGCACCGGGCCTCCCTTCCGCCTCCAGCAGCACGCCCGCCCGCGCCAGACGGCGGACGGCCTCCTCGTTCTCGCTCTCGGACAGCCCGGCGACGCGCGCCCACAGCGGCACCTCCGCCCCGGCTCCGAGGAGCGCCAGCGCGCCGACGGCGCGCCGATCGGCCTCCGAGCCGCGCGCCTGCTCGAGGCGCTGCTCCACCAAGGCCTCCACCGAGGCCGGCATGAGGTCACCGGCGGGCGCCCGCCAGCGCCAGATGCGGCCGTCGTTCCACAGCTGGCCCAGCCGCGACAGGTACCTGAAGTACTCGAGCGCGTAGAGCGGGTGACCGGCGGCCTTGGCCTGCACCCAGGCGAAGGCTTCTTCCGGCAGAGGCCCGCCAGCCTCGGCCTCGAGCATCTCCAGGGTCGCGCGGTCGTCGAGCGGCTCGACCTTGGAAGGGACGAAGGCGGGAGGCAGCTCCTCGCGGCTGGTGACCAGCAGGGCCGCCCCGCGCACCTGCCTCACGGCCTCGGCCAGGTGCGCCAAGGCCTCGTGCGAGGCGGCGTCCGCCTCATGGGCGTCCTCCAGCAACAGAGCGAACGGGGTCACGCCCTTCAACCTGCTGGCGAGCGCGGCGGCGAGGTCGGCAGGCCCCAGCACCTGGCCCGCCACGACGCGCTCGAGGCTGCGCTCAGCCCAGAGCGCGGGCCGCGCTGGCCGCGGCAGCGCCGCAGCCCAAGCAGCCGGGCCGGCCCCCGCCGCCGCGGTGGCACTGCGGCACGGCAGTCGGCTCAGGAGCCCGTGCACCGTATGGTCTTCCCGACGCCGGCCTCGCCGATCACGGCCACGGCCAGGCCCACCCGGCGTTGAGTCACCGGCCTGAGGCGCTCGAGGAGCAGGTCTACCCTGGCGTCTAGCAACGATTCACGGTACACAGGCACGGCCGCTAAGTCCATCGCCGGCAGACAGGGCGCCGCGGGCCGCTGCGGCGTTCGGCGCCGCGTGCGCCTGCTCCAACGACCGCGGACTGCCGGTGCGGGTTAGCCTTGCCCGCATGATCCCGATCCTCGACGGCCACAACGACACCCTGCTGCTGCATCTGGACAAGCCGGACCGCGACTTCTTCGCGCGCCACGACGACGGGCACATCGACTACGTCAGAGGTGTCGAGGGAGGGTTCGCCGGCGGGTTCTTCGCGGCGTTCGCTCCCTCCTACCCGCCGCGGTCCCGCGCCGCGACGAGGTCGCAGATGCCGGACGCCCAGCCGGCGGCGCCCGCCCCGCCCATCGACCCCTTGACCGCGGTACGCGACACCAACGCCATGGTCGCGACGCTGCTCGAGTGGGAGAAGAGCAGCGGCGGCCGCTTCAGCGTGGTCAAGGACGTCGCTCAGCTGAGGAGCGCGATCCGAGGCGGCGTGATGGCCGCGATCATGCACTTCGAGGGCGCCGAGGCCATCGACCCCGACCTCGCGGCGTTGGACGTCTACTACGCCGCCGGCCTGCGCTCGCTCGGGATCGTGTGGAGCCGCCCGAACCTGTTCGGCCACGGCGTGCCGTTCACCTTCCCTGCCAGCCCCGACTCGGGACCGGGCCTGACGAACCTGGGCCGCTCGCTGGTGGCGCGCTGCAACGAGCTTGGCATCATGCTCGACCTCTCGCACATCACCGAGAAGGGCTTCTGGGACGTCGCCGGGCTGAGCGACGCCCCGCTCGTCGCGACCCACTCGAACGTCCACGCCATCTGCCCATCGGGCCGCAACCTCACCGACGCGCAGCTAGAGGCGGTCAGAGCGTCCCACGGGGTCGTCGGCCTCAACTACCACGTGAACTTCCTGCGGCCGGAAGCCGCCGTCGGGCCGCCCGTCGAGCTCGAGCTGATGGTCAGGCACGTCGACTACCTGGTCGAGAGGCTGGGGATAGACGGCGTGGCCTTGGGCTCGGACTACGACGGCGCGACGATGCCGGACGCGATCAGCGACGTGAGCAAGACGCAGAACCTGCTGGAGGCCCTCAGGGCGGCCGGCTACGACGACGCCGCGCTGCGCAAGATCGCCCACGAGAACTGGCTCAGGGTGCTGGAGCTGACCTGGAAGTAGGGTCGGTCAGCGGCCGCGGCCGCGCGTCAGCACGAGGTTGCGGTCGAACGCCAGCGAGGCGCGGCGCGCGGCGTCCTGCACGGCCGCTGCCGCCACGGGCCGGCTGATGAGGTGACCCTGGACGGCGTGGCAGCCGGCCGCGATCACGGCCCTGAGCTGCGCCTCCGTCTCCACCCCCTCGGCGGTGACCGGGACACCCAGCGCCCTTCCGAGCGTCGCGACCGCCTCGAGGATCGCGTTGTCGGTGACCCCTCCCTTGGCCGTCTCGGTCGCGAGGAAGCCGCGGTCCAGCTTGATGGCGTCAACGGGAAGCTCGCGCAGATGAGCCAGCGAGGCGTGGCCGGTCCCGAAGTCGTCGAGTATCACGTGGACTCCCACGGACCTGAGCTCCCTCAGGACCTCGGCGCCGCGGTTCTTGTCGACCAGCGCCGCCGTCTCGGTCACCTCCAGCTCGAGCCTGTCGGGCGCCAGCCGCGCCTTGTTGAGGGCGCGCTTGACCTGCTCGATGAGCCCGCCGCCGCGCAGCTCGAGCGGTGAGAGGTTGACGGCGACGCGAGGCACGAGGAAGCCGGCGTCCTGCCACAGGCGCAGCTGGCTGGTGGCGAGGTCGAGTACCTCGCGCCCGAGCGCGTTGATCAGCCCGCTCTCCTCCGCCAACGGGACGAACGAGTCGGGACTCAGCAGTCCCCTGGCCGGATGGCGCCACCTGACCAGAGCCTCCACCGACGCCAGTCCGGCGTCCTCGAGCCGCACCCTGGGCTGGTAGAAGAGCGTGAGCTGGTGCTCCTCGATCGCCTGGCGCAGCTCGCCCTCAAGCCCGAGCCGCTCGGCGGCGCGCACCTGCATCGCGGGCGTGAACACGGCGAACGCCGGGCCGCGCGTCGCCTTGGCGCGGAACTTCGCCTGCGACGCGGCGCGCATCAGTTGCGAGGGCGTCACCGCGTGGTCGGGGAACACGGCCACACCGACCCGGGGCCTGAAGGTGACGGTGTTGTCGCCGAGCCGCAGCGGCCTCACCAGCTCGGCTACGACCCTCTGAGCCAGCTCGGTCGCCTCGACCGTGTCGTTCAGGGGGCGAGTCGCGATGGCGAACTCGTCGCTGCCGAACCGCGCGATCGTCGCGCCGTTCAGCGAGGTCTTCAGACGCCGGGCGGCGGCCCGCAGCAGGTCGTCGGCCGACTCCTGCCCGAGCGCGTCGTGGATCAGCCTGAAGCCGTGCAGCTCGAGGTACATCAGCGCCAGGCTCTTGCGAGCGGAGCGCGCGGCCGCCAGCAGGTCGAGCAGCAGCGTGTCGAAGCGCTGGCGGTTAGGGAGATCGGTGACAGGGTCGTAGTTGGCGAGGTACTCGACGCGCTGCTCGAGCGCCAGGCGGCCGGCCGCCGCGCCTTCGGCGAGGTTCTGGCTCGTGACGTCGGCGACGATCATCAGCCGCCGCGGCCCGGCTCCGTCGGCGAGCACGCTCACGACCGCCTCGAACTCCTCGCCGCCGCGCTTGACCATCGTCACGCTGCGCCCCTCGCCCTGCGGCAGGCAGAAAGGAGCCTCGGTGGCCGTGTAGAGGCGCCGCAACGCCGCCCGCGAAGCGGCCGGGTGCAGATCCAAGACGCTCACCGAGTGCAGGGCGCCGGGGCTGAAACCGAACGCGCGCTGCGCCACAGGGTTGAGGTCGAGGAGCTCGAGCGTGCGGCCGTCGAAGGCGACGACGCACAGCGGATGTGCGTCCATGAAACGGCGAGTGGCCGCCTGAGCGTCGGAGTCGTCGACGGGTGCGCCGTCTGGATCTGAGCGTCTCATGGAGCTTCGGTCTGCAGGTCGTGTAGCGAGGGAGCGCGGCCGGCGAGGCTATCGGCTGGCTGCGCGACCACGAGCGGCTCTAGCATGCTTGGCGCTCATCATAATCTCAGCGGCTCTACGGCGCGGGCCGAACCTTGGCGCCGTCTGCCGAGGTCAGCAACTCGCGGCCGCGGGTCTCCGGCACCAACCATCCGAACCAGAGGACGGCGGCGACCCCCACGCCGGCTATCGCCAGCGACGACGCCGAGAACGACAGCGCCTGCGCCACCGTCCCTACCACCAGGGGTCCGCCGACCCAGCCGACGTCGCCGATCAGGCGCCACAGGCCGAGGAACTCGCCCATGGCGGCGCGGGGCGCCAGGTCTGCGCCCAAGGTCATCATGTTGCCGGAGCCCAGCCCGTTGCCGAGCCCGATGACGATGCCGACCGCGAGAAGCCCGACGAAGCCGCCCGCCAGCGGCAGCAGAGCCAGCCCGAGCGCCTGCACCGCGAAGCAGGGCAAGATCGCGTACTTGCGCCCGTAGCGGTCCATCAGCCAGCCGGCCGGGTAGGCCATCGCCATGTCGACGAAGCCGGTGACGCCGACGATCAGGCCCACGGCCGCTACGTCGAGCCCCAGCACCTGCGCGCCGACGAGCGGCAGCAGGACCTTGCGGCCGGCGCGCACCGCCTGGCCGAGAAGCTGGCCGGTGCCGGCCACCAGCAGGTCGCGGCGGCTGGCGCGCAGCGCCGCGGCGACCTCGCCGGGGTTGCGGCCCTCGCGCACGTTCATCTCGATGCTCGGCAGCAGCGCCAGCATCATCCAGACCGCCGCGAAGCACAGCAGGCCGGCCAGAACGAACGGCGCGGGGAGACCCAGCAGCGAGGCGACGACGCCGCCAGCCAGCGGCCCCACGAACTGTCCGAGGCGGTTGACGCCGCCGTAGATGCTGATCAGCCTGCCGCGCTGGCCGCCGTGCGAGGCGCTGGCGAGGTAGGCGTGCCGCGACACCCCGAACATGGCCAGTCCCGCACCGGCCGCGACCCGCAGCAGCACCAGCGCGGCCACGCTCGGCGCCAGGGGGGTCAGGAGCAGGCTGAGGCCGTACGCGCCGCCGCCGAGCAGGATCGCGGTCTTCGGCGTGACGAAGCGCAGCAGCCGCCCAGCCGGCAGGTCGAAGAGCAGCAGGCCGAACGCCTCGCCGGCCAGGATCAGGCCGACGATGCTGAGCCTGTCGTCGAAGCCGGCGGCGAACAGCGGCAGGGTCGGTATCAGGAGGCCGTCGCAGAAGGCGAGGATCGCCGTCGGTACGTAGAAGGCGAGGAGCACCGCTCAGGCACCAGGGGCGGGCTCGCTCGGCACGCTCGACGCCCTGGCGCGCCCAGCGGGCGACCGGCCGCCGTGCAGCCTGATCGCCTGCCGGTAGCGCCCGACCAGCGAGGCCGTGGCGGCGTCCCAGGTCCAGCGCTCGGCCTCGGCGCGGCCGGCGGCTGCGAGGCGCTCGCGCTCCGACGGTTCTCGCAGCAGCTTGCGGATCGCGGCGCTGAGGGCGTCGCCGTCGCCGGGAGGCACCAGCACGCCCGTCACGCCGTCCTTGACGATATGGGGTATCCCGCCGGCGTTCGCGGCCACGACGGGGACGCCCGCAGCCATCGCCTCGATCGCGGCGAAGCCGAGCGTCTCGCTGTCGGAGGGGAACGCGAAGACGTCGCCTGTGGCGTAGGCGGCGGAGAGGTCCTCGCCCGCCAGGAAGCCCGTGAACTCGACGGGCATGCCGGCCAGCCTCTCCTTGAGCCAACCCAGCGCGGGGCCCTCGCCCACCACGGCGAAGCGCGCCTCCTCCCTGAGCTGGACGACGGCCTCGGCGAAGACGTCCATGCGCTTCTCGAACGAGATGCGGCCGGCGTGGACCACCAACGGCAGCTCCGGATGGCCGCCCGTCAGCCGCGAGCGCATCGCCTCGTCGGCGTGAGTCGGGTTGAACCTCTCGGAATCGACGGCCTTCGGCCACAGGCGCACGCGCCTGATCCCCAGCGCCCGCGCCAGCTCGACCATCTGCGGGCTGGTGCAGAGGTTGACGTGCGCGAGGTTGTGGACCTCGCGGTCGATGACCTCGAGCGGGCGCTTGAACCAGCCGAGCGACAGGTCCTCGACGACCTTGGGGTCGGTGTGGAAGCTCGCCAGCAGCGGCAGGTCGAAGCGCTTGGCGAGACCCGCGCCGAAGGCGCCGAAGAAGACCGGGTTGACGACGTGAACGACGTCGGGGGCGAACCGCTTCATCTCGCGGCCGAGGCGGCCGCTGGGCACCGCGAACGTCAGCTCCGGGTACCAGGGGAACGGCATGCCGACGGCCGGCACCACCCTGAAGCCGTTGACGCCGCGCGGCGACTTGGGCGGCGCGAACACCAGCACGTCGTGGCCGGCCTTCTCGAGGCTCTTGAGGGTGGCGAGAAGCCGCGTCACGACGCCGTCGACCTTCGGCAGGAAGGTCTCCGACACCAGCGCGATCCTCAATGGGCCGCCGTCGGCCGCCCGTTCGCTTGGCCTCGTCTCGTCGATCAGGCGTAGCCGTTCATCAGCCGGTCGAGCGCGTCCCTGCCAGGCCGCAGCCTGTCGTCGGGGAGCTCGGAGAGCGGAAGGGGCCCGAAGCCGCTCAGCTCGGCGAGAGATGGGCGCGAGTCGTCGTAGTAGACGAGGCCGGTCAGCAGCTCGCCCTGCTCTTCGGCCCGCTGCAACCTCGCCATCGCCTGCGCGCGGTCGGAGGCGTCGTAGTCGGACTCGAGCCTGCGCAGGGTGAGCCTCGAGCCGTCGTGCAGCTCGACCACGCGCACCTCGCCTTCGATCATCGGATCGATGACGATCTCCTCCTCGACCGGCACGAAGCCGAGCTCCTGCAGGGCGCGCTCGTGCTCGCGGCCGTAGGCGTACGACTTGCGGGAGTCGGGCTCGTCGTTGAAGGCGACGCAGGGGCTGACGATGTCGATGACGGCCAGTCCCCGGTAGCTGAGCGCGGCCTTGAGCAGCTCGCGCACCTGCTTGGCGTCGCCGGCGAACGAGCGCGCGACGAAGCCGGCGCCGGCGACCAGCGCCTCCATGCACAGGTCGATGGGCGGCAGGTTGTTGACGCCGGCGTACTTGAGCACCTGGCCGTAGTCGGCGGTGGCGGAGAACTGGCCCTTGGTCAGGCCGTAGACCCCGTTGTTCTCGATGACGTAGACCATCCTGGTGTTGCGCCGAACGAGGTGCTTGAACTGGCCGAGGCCGATCGAGCCGGTGTCGCCGTCGCCGGAGACGCCGATGGCGCGCAGGGTGTGGTTGGCCTGCAGCGCGCCGGTGCCCAGCGAGGGCATGCGGCCGTGGAGGCTGTTGAAGCCGTGGGACATCCCCAGGAAGTAGGCGGGCGACTTGCTCGAGCAGCCGATGCCGGAGAGCTTGATCATCTCCTGCGGCTTGAGGTTGAGCTCGAACGCGATCTGCACGATCTGGTTGGCGATCGAGTTGTGCCCACAGCCCTTGCAGAGTGTGGATGGGTTGCCGGCGTAGTCGGCCTTGCCAAGCCCGACGGCGTTGAGCCTCAACGAAGCGGGTGTGTCCATGCTCCTATGCCTTCCTCTCGAGGTGCGGTGACAGGGCGCCGACGACCCACTCAGCGGTGAGCGGCATGCCGTCGATGTTGCCGATGGGCACGAGGCGCGCCGCGAGCTCAGGGAACTCGTCGCGCAAGATCGCGGTGAGCTGGCCATCGCGGTTGAGCTCTACGACCACGGTCTTGTCGTGAGCCGCCAGGAAGTCGCGGACCTCACCGTCGACCGGCAGCGAGCGGATCCTCATGGTGCTGAAGTGGTGCCCGTCCGCGGCCAGCCTGTCGCTCGCCTCCTCGATCGCGTAGCGGGTGGTCCCGTAGAAGACGACCGCCAAGGGCGCGCCGGGCCACTCGTTGACGACGGGCCCCGGCACCATCGTCCTGGCGGTCTCGAACTTGCGCCTGAGGCGCTCCATGTTCGGCTGCCAGTGCTCCGAGCGCTCGCTGTAGCGCGCGTTCTCGTCGTGACCTGTGCCGCGCCCGAACCAGGCGGCGGCGGGGTTGGGGTTGCCGGGCAGCGTGCGGTAGGCGATGCCGTCGCCGTCGACGTCCTTGTAGCGCTGGAAGCCCAGCTCGGTGACCTGTTCGGCGCTCAGCACCTTGCCGCGCTTGAGCGGCTCGGCCGGGTACTCGAACGGCCGGCCCATCCAGTTGTTCATGCCGAGGTCGAGGTCGGAGAGCACCAGCACCGGCGTCTGCAGCTGGTCGGCGAGGTCGTGCGCGCGGTAGCCGAACTCGAAGCACTCCTCGATCGACGAGGGGAACAGCACCACGTGCTTGGTGTCGCCGTGGCCGACCTGGTACGCGAACGCGACGTCGCCCTGACTGGTCCTGGTCGGCAGGCCGGTGCTGGGCCCGACGCGTTGGATGTCCCACACCACCGCCGGGACCTCGGCGAAGTATGCGAGACCCAGGAACTCCGCCATCAGCGACATGCCCGGGCCGCTGGTGGCCGTCACGGCGCGGGCGCCGGCCCAGCTAGCGCCCACCACCATGCCGATGGCGGCGAGCTCGTCCTCGGCCTGGACGACCGTGTACGTCGGGCGGCCGTCCGGATCGGTGCGCAGCCCGGGGAGGTGGTCGCGCAGCGCGTCGATGAAGCTGGTCGAGGGCGTGATCGGGTACCACGCCGCGACGCTGACGCCGCCGAAGATCGAGCCGAGCGCCCCGGCCTCGTTGCCCGTCATGGTGATCAGGCCCTGGGTGAGGTCCATCGGTTCGACGCGGTACGGGTCGACCTTCTGGATGTTCTCGCTCGCCCACTCGTAAGCAGCCTTGACGATCGGGAAGTTGCTGTCGACGAGCTTCTGCCGGCCGCCGAACTGGTGGCTCAGCGCCTCGTGCGCGACCTCGAGCGGGACTCCGAGCACATGCGCCACGACGCCCACGTACGTCATGTTGGCGATGTACTCCTTGATCTTGCCCTTGATCTCGAAGCCGCCGAGCAGCTCCTTGACCGGGACCGGATAGTAGGTGAGGTCGGCGCGGTCCGGCTGGTAGCGGAGGTCGGCGTTGTAGAAGCAGACACCGCCGCTCGGCAGCTGCGCGATGTCCTCGTGGAGCGTCTGAGGGTTGAACGCGACCAAGAGCTCCGACGGCCGCCGCGCGATGTAGCCCTGGTGGCTGACCCGGATGTGGTACCAGGTCGGCAGTCCCTGGATGTTCGACGGGAAGATGTTCTTGCCGTGAACCGGGATGCCCATCTTGAAGAACGAGCGCAGCAGCGTCAGGTTGGCGGTCTGGCTACCGGTGCCGTTGGCGGTGGCTACCGCGAGCGAGAAGTCGTTCACGATGCTATGCACGTCGGTCGTCGAGCTTGGTCGGCTCGACAGCTCAGGTACACCCATGCGTTACATCAACCTCCTGGCGAGAGCCTGGCAACGCCAGGCGAAGGGTGCGCCGCACCCCTACTCTCGCGCTCACGTCGGTCTTGCCGACCGCCCGTATGGGCGCTGGTCAATACTATCGTGGCAATAATCGCGGCATAGAGTGCGGAATGAGCATTCGGCAGAAAGCATTAACTCTCAAACGGCTCCACGAAGCCCCCGAGATTCTGCGCGTCGTCAACGTGTGGGACGCTGCGTCCACCAAGGTCGTGGCGGCGCTGCCGGCCACCAAGGCGATCGCGACGGCGGGGCACTCGATAGCCGCCTCGCACGGCTACAAGGACGGCGAGATCCCCTTCGACCTCGCCCTCGCGGCTCTGGAGCGCATCGTCGCGGCCACCGACCTGCCCGTCACGGCCGACCTCGACGAAGGCTTCAGCGCTGTCTTCGGTGACGCTGGGGAGACGATCAGGCGCGCGATCGGCGTCGGCGTCGTGGGAGCCAACGTCGAGGACCGCCTGCGGCCGCTGGCCGACTCGGTAGCCGCGGTGCGCTCGATCGTCAGAGCCGGCGAGGCGGAGGGCGTGGCCTTCCAGTTGAACGCCCGCACCGACGCCCTGCTGCGCGGCGGCGACAGGCCGCTGGCCGACAGCTTGGCCGACGCCGTCGAACGCGGTCGCGCCTACCTCGACGCCGGCGCCAGCCTGGTATTCGTGCCCGGCAAGCTCGACCGCGAGGCCACCAGCTACCTCGTCGACGGACTGGGCCGCGGCAAGCTCAGCGTCATCGGCGTTCCCGGCGCCCTGAGCGCTGCCGAGTACCAGGAGCTGGGCGTGGCGCGCATCTCCTACGGGCCGTGGACGCAGCGCTACGCGCTGACGGCGTTCGAGGAGCTCGCCCTGTCGCTGTACGCGGACGGCACGGTGCCGGCCAGCACCAAGGCGCTCAACTGAGGGGCCGTCACCGATCGTGAGTCAGCGCGGCCGCTTCCTGCATCAACGCGCGCCGCAGCAGTGCTCACAAGGCGACGAGGCAGCGGCCGGGCGGGCAGTAGGAACTCTAGGCCCTCCTGGAGCTCAGGCCTCTAGCGCGTTCTCGTCCTCGTCAGCGTCGAGCTCCTCGGCATCGAGAGCGAAGCCCGCCTGCGGGCGCCCCGCCGCGACCTTGGCCCGGCCGTCCGCTGCGAGTTTGGTGTAGACGTCGTTCTTGATGTTGTCGGCGAGGTGGGGGTT
>CAYYOK010000010.1:0-54157 GCA_964473205.1 uncultured bacterium
CAGTAGCGCACCGCGGGCTGCGAAGGACCCGCTGGCGCTCTCCACCAAGCACGAGACGGAGATCAAGCGCGTGCACACCCAAGCGCTGCAGAGAGCCGTGCTCGAGGCCGACCCGTACATCACGGTCGCCCTGGTCCTCGTGGCCGTCACCAGCGCGTACTCGTGGAACATCCTGCCGCTTCGAGCCGAACGCAGGGATGACCGTGCGGAGGACGTCGCTGCGGTCCGGGACCTGCTCGCAGAGCTGCACCCGGGCCTGACCGAACGCAATGGTCGCATGGTCGGCGGTGGCGTGACCCTCGACCTCCTCAAGACCCTTCTGCCTATGGCGCGCGGTCCGCTCGCGGCTGAGGATCGCTGGCGTCTCGTGGCAGCCCTGCGGGACGTCCTCGCGCAGCACGTGGGCGTCAGCGACCGGTACGGCATCGGCGATAAGGCAACCGCTCCTTACCTCCTCGAGCATCTTGACGCCCGGCTCCCGACCTGGCGGGATCTCGGCGCGGACTGGCTGAAGCTGTACCCGAAGGCTCGCCTCGAGCAGATCCACGAGGAAGCCACCGGACTCGAGTCGAAGGGCCTGACGCGCAAGGCGATGATCGCCGGCGTCCTCGACCACCCGAAGCCTGGATGGTTGGACGGCGTGCCGCCCGAGCTCGGCGACTTCAAAGCGTGGCAACCCCAAGATGACGAGAAGGATCTCGACGAGCTGATCGAGGAAGTAGAACGCGAGTTCAACGAAGCCGAGTACCCCGAAGAGTACGCAGACGAGGACGCCGCATGAGGCGGGGGGGCGACTCAGTGAACCCACCAATCATCGTCTGGGGCGAACCACCACCAGGAGCGGGCGGGCGGAACGGGAAGTACACGCCGGTGGTCGAGGAGCTGAAGCGCCGCCCGAACGAGTGGGGCCAGATCGCCAGGCGCCCAACCGAGAAAGCCGCTCGCGCCGTAGCCTCCACCCTGAGCGCCGGCAAGATCTACCAGCGCCAAGCCGCTCCAGGGAAGCTCAGGACGGTAGTCCGACGCACCCCCAGCGACGACTACGGGGTCTGGGCAAGGTGGGTGCCGCCGACATGACGCTCGAGGATCTCCAGGCGGAGCACGCCGAGCGCCTTGCCGGCATCGGTGTCGGCGACGTCATCCACGATGGCATCACGATCGCCCGCGTAACCGGCGAGGGCAAGCAGGGGCGTATCCCTGTGTGGTTGGTCGAGTGCATCCAGCCGTTCAAGGGGCATGAGAGCGTGATCGCCAAGGACCTCGTGCGAGACGTCATGCCGAGGTTCGCGCCGTGAGCGAGGAGACACCTAGCTGCACTTGGACCGAGGACTCCGACGGCCTCTGGACCTCCGAGTGCGGTCGCGCGTTCGTCTTCGATAGCGGAGTACCTACCGAGAACTCCTTCGCCCACTGCCCGTTCTGTGGCCAGTCGCTTCACGAGTCCCCGCACTTCATGGAGACGCGGGTCTGCCGGGAGTGCGGCTGCACCGAGCACAACGCCTGCGAGGACTCACGCAGCCCGACCGGCACCTGCTGGTGGGTCGAGGGCGACCTGTGCAGCGCCTGCCAAGCGAAGGACGCGGCCCCATGAAGGTCTCTGAGGCGATGCTCCAGCAGCTCCGCGACCTGCAAGCCGGCCACCACGCGAACCTGCAGCTCGTGCGGGCACTCATGACCCGCGGCCTCGTGGCCGACACGAAAGGGACCCGCTTCGACCTCCGAATCCACAACCGCATGGCCAGCGCGTACCCGCTCACGCAGAAGGGCCGGGAGTTACTCGCGAAGGCCGATCGAGGGGAGCAGCGCAGGTGAGTCTCGCGTTCGAACGCGCGCGCAACTACGACTACTGCTGGTTCGTCAAGACCGGCGGTGAGCGCGCGGGGAAGGTCTACCGCACCCTCGACCGCGACTTCGTCTACATGCCGCAGCGAGTCACGGACACCGTCCTCTCAGCAACCGACCTAGAGGAGCTCGCCGCGTTCATCCGCGAACTGGAGGGTGAGAAGTGAGCGAGGGACTCTTCTACTACTTCGACCTGTTCCGGCTGGCGGTGAGCGTGTTTGCTGCGATCAGCGCTGTGCGGTTCGGCCTCGGTTACTCAGGCAGGAGCGTCGCCGGCTTCGTCGGCACGTACCTGCTCGGAGCGCTCAGCTTGGCGATCGCGTTCGGCTTGGGCATCGACGCGGTGCGAAACATCGTCGAGGTTCTGTTGTGAGGGGCTACATCCGCCCCTCGCGCTCCTACCAGCTGACCGTCGGGTCAGCGCAGCTGCAGGTCATGCGGCAGCCGGGCTACAACCGCACCGACTACGACGTCCAGTTGATCGAGGGCGAGTGGCCGAGCGACGAGGACCTCCTGCGCGCGTTCCACGCCGTCCCACAGTGCGGCGGCGGGAAGGTCACCCACCACATCAGCCACAAGCACGTCCTCGTCTGGGGGTGCGACTGATGCAGTACCCGAAGCCGACTCGCGCCGATCGGACGAGACCGAGACCACGAACTCGGCCGCGCACCAGTGCCAGCCTCAAGGCGTACTACGCCTGGGTGAGCCAGAGACCGTGCATCGTCTGCGGCGCCACACCCGTTGAGCTTCACCACCTGATGGGCGTTAGGAGCCTGAAGACAGGCGTCGTGTTGGCCAGGAAGGACGGCGCGGCCCGCAGCTGCGTAGTCCCCTTGTGCTCAACACACCACCGGGAGGGCCCCGACAGCGTCCACAGGCTCGGGCACGGAGACTTCGAGTACACCCACCGGTTGTGGGGCACCAACGGCGTACCTGACCTCATGCAGATCGCGTGGAGCCTCATGGCTGCGTACATCGCGGGGGAGGACTGATGGCTGACGAACCCCTGACCCTGACGCTCGAAGAGGCGATGCGGCTCCTGAGCCAAAAACAGCGTGATGTATGGCTTGAGGTAGGGCATCAGGGGTGGACTGTGCACGAGTTCGACTCTCTAGATGAGTCGTTTCACATAGTCGCGCTTGCTCCTACCTGGCCCGAGGCCGTCTCAGCCGCTCTCGGCCGTCCCGTGATCGAAAGCGACTCCGTCGAAGACACGAAAGCGATCGTCAGGGAGATGTTCCGGCTTGCGGACGCCGCCCGGAGCCTCCACGATCCATCACCCGTTGAGATCGAGGCCGCCGCAGACGCGGCTTGGGGCGCCTACCAGCGAGCACGGCTGGCAGTAGGGATGGAGGCCGAGGGTGAGTGAGCGCATAGTCGCCGCTGCCGCGCACTGGCCGCAGACGGGCCTCATCGCGTTCGTGCCGCGCCCCGCAAGGCACGGCGCGGAGTACACGGCCCTCTTCGCCTTGATCGGGGAAGCCAGTCACGCACTGTTCGAGCAGAGGCGTTACAGGCATGGGTTCGTGACAAGCGAGGGGCGCTTCGTGAGTCGCGAGGAGGCGTGGGCTATCGCTAAGGCCGCCGGGCAGCCGTTCTTCGATGCTCGCTTCGACCCGGCTCCGTGGCCGGAGCGTGACATGCCTTTGCACAGTGAGGACGTTTGGAGAGATGACGATGCCTGACGACGCGCTGAGGCTCACGCTGGCGGAATCGATAGAGCGGTTGCACAAGGAAGACTCGTACCTCCTGCGTCTCCGATCCGGTTGGCGAGTAGCGCGGCGCTGGGGCGGAGGACCGAAGGGCAGCGACGTCGAACTCCGCGTGCGAATGCGGATGCGCGTGAGGGGTACTGACACCTGGCCGGAGGCCGTGTCGGTCGCACTCGGCGTCGAGGTCATCGAGCGTGACCCCGCTGAGGAACTGAGGCAAGCGGTCAGGGAGTGGGTAGAGGTCGAGCGCGAGATCCGCGCGTTCGGATACGTGCGATGGGGCTTCGACATGACCTCCGAGGAAGCCGGCGCCTACGCGTCATGGCAGGACCTACAGGCACGACTAGAAGCGACTCTAGCCAACCTGCGCCGCCTGGTGGGAGTGGGTTCGTGAGTTACCAGAGCGTCTGGATCTGCAAGGGCTGCGGGGAGGTCGGGTACCTGCCGCACAACAACGTGGTTTTCGCGCCGGACATCTGCCCAGGCTGCGGAGCCGCCCCCGATAAGTTCTACCGGTTCGAGCAGTTCTCTAAGGGCGTGGCGCGCCTCGAGTGGCGACCACGCGGACTGAACGTCTTTCGGCACGTCTGGGTCGATCGGGACGGGCGAGAACTCACGCCCAGACGGGCGAGTACGGAGGCGAGAGATGGGTAGCGGCCTGCGACTCGCGACGGACCTCCTTCTGCCCATTGAGGCAGTGACCGAAACCTTCGGGATCCTGGCGAAGCGCGGCGCCGGCAAGACTTACACGGCCAACGTCCTCGCCGAGGAGATGGTCACGGCCGGCGCACAGGTCGTGATCCTGGATCCGCTCGACGCTTGGTGGGGGCTGCGCTCGAGCGCCGACGGCAAAGCCGACGGTCTACCGGTCTACGTCTTCGGTGGTGACCACGGAGACCTGCCGCTGGAGGCCGGCGCCGGCGAGCTGCTCGCGGACACCGTCGTCGACCACGGCGTCAGCGTCATCCTCTCCCTGCGGCACCTGTCCAAGACGAAGCAGCGGCAGTTCGTGACGGCGTTCTGCGAGCGCCTGTATCGCCGCAAGGGTGAGCCGGAGCATCGCACGCCGCTGCACGTGTTCGTCGATGAGGCCGACGCCTTCGTGCCTCAGAGGGTCATGAGCGACGTCGCGAGGACCGTCGGAGCCATCGACGACATCGTGCGCCGCGGCCGATCGGCTGGGCTCGGAGTCACCCTCATCAGCCAGAGAGCTGCGGTGGTCAACAAGGACGTGCTGACTCAGTGCGAGGTGCTCATCGCCTTGCGCACCATCAGCCCGCAGGACCGCAAGGCCCTGGACGCGTGGGTGGAGGCGCATGATGCCCACGATCAACGCGGCGCCTTCATGGACTCCCTCGCGGCGCTGGAGATCGGCGAGGCCTGGGTGTGGTCGCCCGGCTGGCTGGACATCTTCCAGCGCGTCCGCATCCGCCGGCGCCGCACCTTCGACAGCAGCAGCACCCCGAAGGCGGGCGAGAAGGCGCTGACTCCCGCAACCCGCAAAGAGGTCGACCTAGATGCACTTCGGGGCCGCATGGCGGAGACGATCGAGCGGCAACAGGCGACGGACCCGAAGCTGCTTCAGAAGCGGATCCGCGAGCTCGAGAAGCAACTCGCCGAGCAGCCCGCCGCTCAGGTCGAGAAGGTCGTCGAACGCATCGAGGTGCCGGTACTGCGAGACGAGGACCGACAGCGCCTCCACACGTTCGCGGAGAGCATCCGCTCGACGTCGGTCGAGCTCGGCGCAGCCGTTGCGGAGCTCGTCAAGCTGGTCGAACGCGTGTCGCAGGAGCTGGCAGCGGTCACCGGCCAGAGGCCCGCTTCGCCTCCAGAACGCCAGGCTCCGACTGCGAGGCCGCCCCAGGCACGTGAGCCCCGGCCTGCGCCGCGGGCCGCCAGTGCCGAGGGAGCAACGCTCACCAAGGCTGAGCGCGCGCTCCTGTCAGTGCTCGTGACGTTCGATCAGGGGCGTAGCCGGCAGCAGCTCAGCATCCTCTCCGGGTACAGCATCAAGTCGAGCAGCTTCGCCAACGCGCTCGGCTCGCTCCGATCCGGTGGACTCGTCGAGGGTCGCGATCCGATCGTCGCCACCTCAGCCGGGCATGCGGCGATTCCGGACCCGGAGGCGATGCCACGACCAGGCCCCGAGCTACTCAACTACTGGTGCGGGAAGTTGACGAAGGCGGAGCGCACGATGCTCGAGGCGCTCGCCAACGCGTACCCGCACGCCCTAACCAAGGACGAGTTGAGCGCCAGGACCGGCTACAGCAGCACAAGCAGCAGCTTCGCGAACGCCCTGGGCAAGCTCCGCGCGCTCGAGCTGGCCGAGGGATACGGCGAGACCAGAGCAGCCGACGCGCTGTTCGAGTGAAGGGAAGAGGAGACTACACATGACCATCCGAGAGATCGACTTGACCGCCGTCAAGCTCGGCAACGGGGCGACCAGATCACACACCTGCGAGTGTGGCTGCGGGCAACCGGCGCCAACGGCGAAGCGCTCGAATCTCCGATTGGGAGTTCGACGTGGAGACCCGCTCAAGTACATCTCAGGGCACAACAAGCGCGGTACGTCCGACCTCACCCGATACGTCGTCGAGCCGTCCGGCTGTTGGCGCTGGCACGGCTCGTATAACGGCAAAGGCTACGGCCGCGTCCAGGTCGACAGAGAGCACACGCAGGCGCACCGAGCGATCTACGAAGCTCGTCACGGCAAGCTGCCCAGGCATGTCCACCTCGACCACCTCTGCAGGAACCCGTGGTGCGTGAATCCAGACCATCTGGAGCCGGTGAGCCTCGCGGAGAACAACGCTAGGACGGCCCGCCTGACACCTCGGCAAGTGCTGGAGATCAGGAACGCGCACGGCACTCACACAGGTATCGCTACTCGATTTGGGATCTCGCGCCAGCACGTTGCGGACATCCGCAGCGGCCGCCGGCGCGGAAGTGTGGCCGTTCAGCCGTAAGCGAGCTGAGCGGAAGGAGGGAGGGGAGAGAGTTGGCCGGGGAAGCGGCGCATACGGTCAAGGATGAGCGGGACGACAAGCCGATCTTCTTGCATAGCGAGCTCGATGACTTCGGCCTGGATCCGTTCGAGTTTCGGGTCTACTCGCGGTTGTCGAGGCGCGCTGATGGGCCTGAGCAGCGGGCGAGGGAGAGCATCGCGAACATGGCCGAGGCGTGCAAGATGGGCACGACCAAGGTCAGGCAGGCGTTGCGGCGTTTGGAGGAGCTTCGCTTGGTGTCTCGCGTCGATCGGGCGGGTATGCCTACGGAGTACAGGTTGGCTCCTAAGTCGAGGTGGAAGAAGCCGGTTGGAACCCCAACGCCTGACGTTGGGGCAACGCCACACGTTGGGGTCACCCCAACGCCACGCGTTGAGGGGGCAACGCCACACGTTGGGGTACCCCAACGCCACACGTTGCCTAAGGTTCTCCATACAAGGAAATCCAGTAAGGGAGACGCGCGCGCGAAGCGCACGCGCCCATCCCCCCAAGGCGAGAAGGCACAGGACCAAGGCAGGCCCGTCAAGCCGATCCCGAAACCGAAGGCGAAGGCGAGACACCACGAGTTCGACCCCGCCACCGTCGAGCTCCCAGACTCCTTCGACCGCGACCAGTTCGAGCGGTTCATGGCCAACCAGGCGAAGAACGGCCGCCGCTGGACGTCCGAGCAGCTGCAGGAGTTCCTCGAGACTTACCGCGACCTCCCGCCGCCGGTGATTCGCGAGATGTTCCGCCGCGCGAACGTCGGCGGCTGGGCGCAGCTTTACGACCTGAAGGCGGACGAGGCCGCCAAGCTAGTGCAGTCCCAGGCGCGTGCGGAGCCGCCGGGGACGCCCGACGGGGACTGGAGGAAGATCCTGCGGATGCTCGTCACGGGCCGGCACGACGCGCGCGAGCTCTCGCCCCCCGGTAGGGAAGCGCTCTCCGCGATCGGCGGCTTCCTGGCCATCCCGTCGCACCCTGACGATGTCGATCTCCGCGAGGAGCTCCGCGCCCGGTTCATCGCTGCCTGGCAGGCCGATCTGGTGGCCGCGTGAGTTGGCAGCCGTCCGTCGAAGCCGATCTGCCCGCTGTGCATCTCGAGTGGCTGCTAGCTAAGGTCAGTCTCGGGCGCTGCGACTCCGAGAAGCTCGACTGGCCGTGGCGCGAGCTCGTCTGGAAGGTCCGCAGCGACCTGCCGCCGAAGGCAGCGAAGTCCGACTTGGCGCAGCGCCTCGCGGCGGCGATCGCGCGGTGGCCGAGCTACCCGACGCTCCATAACCGCTGCGTGTTCTCCGATCGCCACGAGGTGAAGATCGCGAACCGCTGGAAACGCCGGGCGACGTACGAGAAGCACCTGGCGCAAGCCGAGGCGTACGCCCGCAACGAGCGTGTCATCTACCGGCGGTTCGTGATGCCGGCCGCGATCCGCGCCGCTGGCCCTGCCGAGCGAGTCGCCTACTGGGTCGGCGACTGTCACCGGTGTCGCGCCGTGTTCTACCTCGTCGAGGAGGCGGCATGAGCTCGCGACTGGCGGATCCCGCGCGCCCGCCGCGTTACGGCCGTCGTTACCTGCCGCTGGAGGACGAGTTGATCCTCTCGCGGCCGCCGATCCGGGACCTCGCGGCGCAGCTCGGACGCACGGTCGGTGGCGTCGAGAAGCGCGCCCGGCGCATCCGGAAGTGGGCATGAGGCGACGTCGCCCGGCCGGGCTGATGCGATTGCGGCTGTTGCGGGAGGCTCGACGTCGGCGCGCTCAGGCGGAGCAGGCGCCCGCCCCGGCAGAGCCAGAGGTCGAGCCGCCGCCCGCTCCCGAGCCTCAGCCCGAGCCATTGTTGTCAACCAGTTCCCCAGCTTCCGCCCACCCGGAGGCCATTGTTGTCAACCAGTTCCCCAGCTCCCGCCGGGGCCTGAGGCGGCCTCGGCCGCTCCTCAGCGCTGCAGCGCACCGACTCCTCGACTCCCTCGTAGCTACGCACGCCGACCAGCCGTTCCCGGTGCGCCAGGAGCTCCCGCCGCTAGCGGAGCTTCGTCGACGCGATTACGTCGCGGACTGCGACTTCGGCAGCCAGGCGCCTCAGCACTACCGGGTCACGCCGGTCGGCCTGAAGTTCCAGCGCGAGGGGAGCGACGCGTGAGAGCCGAAAGACTAGAGGCCCAATGTGCTTCGCCCGAGGGAAATCAGGAGGTCCTTGAGCACCTCGAAAGCCAGTTGGCCAAACTGGCCACCCGCCCTCTTCTTCGCGCGATTCCAGATCTCCGCGTCGCGAGCTGCGTCCAAGAACTCGTGGCCCTGCGGGGTGAGTTCCAGCGAGTGGTACCTCAGGACTCGCTTCGCGCCATGGCGCGCGCTCTCCAGCGGAGAGGCCTTCACGAGTCCATCCGCCACAGCCAGCCCGACGTTGTAGTGGATGAATGCCCGACGCGGATCTTCGATGGGTTCGTCGCCGTCCGGCCGAGTCGTTCCGAGGGCCCCGTAGTCGAGGCCCGGCATCTTCGGTGCCGGATGGGCTTCGATCTGCAGGAGAACGTCTCGAATCAAATCCCAGTCTCGATTCATGATCCCAGGATAGCGGGTGGCAAGTGACGCACGCCGAGCTCGTCAAGCTCGCTGAGCGCTGGCTGTGGCGCCAAGGCTGCGGGGTCGTGCTCCGCGAGTTCTCAACCACCGCGACCGCCGAGATTCCCGACGCTATCGGTTGGCGGTCGCACACCAGCATCCTCGTCGAGTGCAAGGTGAGCAGAGCCGACTTCCTGGCTGACGCGAGCAAGCCCTTCCGAAAGAACCCCTACGCGGGGGTCGGCCGTTGGAGGTTCTACCTCACGCCGCCCGGCCTGCTGCGAGCAGAGGAACTCCCTGTCGGCTGGGGCCTGCTCGAAGTGCGGGGCGGGCGCGTCTTCCGCGTTCACGGCGGTCCTCGCGGCAACCTGTGGTCGGTCGACCCGCCGCTGGTGCCGAACGCCGAGGCTGAGCACGGTCTGCTGTACAGCGCTCTAAGGCGCCTAGCGCTCCGCGGTCGACTACCCGAGGTGTACTTGCCGAGGGGCGAGCACTTCACGGACGCGGACACGACCGACCTGCAACTCGAACTCTCGCGGGAACGCAGTAAGAGCACGCGGTTGCACTTGGAACTCACGAGTGTCCGTCAGGACTACCAGCGCCTCAAGTCGATGACCGAGTTCTTGACGACCACGAACCGATTGGAACTGGAGGGGAGACCGTGAGGGTGAAGCATTGGCCTACCACTTGGCGGGCGTTCTACCTTGCACTCGCCACTGTAGTGCTCATAACCGTGGTGCTCATAGCGACGCTGGGCCTTGGAGCCGGTCACTCGCAGAGCGCAGAGTCTCGGCGGGAGCTTGCCCGGTCCATCGCTTACTCCGGCATCGTGCTGCTTCCCGACGGCCGAGAGGTCGTGTGCGTCGTGGGTCGAGACGGCATCTCCTGCGATTGGGAAGGCGCGAAGTGAACATTCCTGGCTTGCTCCTTGTCGCGTTCATCGTTTTGAAGCTCACCGGCGTAATCGAGTGGTCATGGTTCTGGGTTCTCGCCCCGCTCTGGGTTTGGATTGCGCTGCTCTTCGTGGTCACGGTCGCCGCTCGACTCGAGGCCGGCCGCATCCACCGCAGGTTCCGCCAGGAGAGCCTCCGGTTCTGGAGTGATCGTCACGAAGGGCGGAGGAAGTGACCCTCCTCCTGTTCCCGCTCTACCTGCTCTGGGCGCTCCTGATGACCACCGGCATCGTCCTCGCAGTCGAGGGAGGCCGAGCGGCGCGCCGGGCGAGGCACTCGATCGAGTGGAACGACGTCGCCGGGTTCGTCCTCTCCGCAGTCGGCGCGCTCCTGTTGGCTCTCGCGACTGGCGCGGGGATTCGAGCGCTGCAATGACCCCCTCCGACCTCATCAACCGCTTCTGGTCGAACCTCAGCCGCGCCGAGAAGCAAGCCCTGTACGCGTGGGCGTGCGAGGACCGGACCGACAACGGCATGATCTACGAGCACGTAGGCGTCTGCGACGAGGTGCTGCACCAGGTCGAGCTTGAGAGAATCCCGAGCTTCTACGCACCGGGGAAACCGTGACCATCGCGCCTCACCTGCTCCGCCCCGCAGTCGCGAACGCTCTCTGGCGCGGCCTCCAAGCCAAGGCGTGGCGCGCCGACTACGCTAGCAACAGCGACCGGCCGCTCCCGCCGGCCGAGATCAAGACCACCACGCCCGCCCCAGAGAGCCCCGAGCCGCGCTGGGAGTCCGTCAACGGCCGCCTCTACGCGTACGCTCGCCGCAGCGACTCACGCATCAACGTCGCGTTCACAGCCACCCTGCTTCGAGAGGACCACGACGGTCTGCTCAAGCTCCTCCAGTGGGAGGCGAGGCGCGCGTACACTGACGCCTTGGAGCTGGCGCAGTGCGAGCGCCCGTTTTATCGCGACCCGAAGAGCCCGACCGGCTGGTACCGGAACCACAAGGACGGAGCCGTTTCTGACACTGCTGCACGCGTCTTGCTGCTGTTGGCCGGCCTTGCGATCGTCGACGTGATCACTCCCGAGATCGAGGCGGCGCTGATCGGGGACTTGACAACTTCGGAAGCTAAGGCGTCACAATGAGTACCTAGGTAAAGCTGACTCAGGACTGAGCCCCGCCGGCCACCCCCGCCGGCGGGGCTTCTCGTTGCGGGTAGGTCGTAGGACCAGGCAGGCTCATGCCCTGTCCAGCCGGTGCAGCTCCGTGACCCGCATCCAGCCGTCTCGCGCGGCAGAGGGCGTCTGCCCGCTCGTCCCATCCTCTTCTGGTTGTGGGAATTCAATCCGGTTCTCCCTCCGGGCCTCCCGCGAGCGGGCGAACGCTCCCAATACCTCGTCAGTTCGCGAGTGCTGAGGCTCGGGCCGGTCCGTACTCGCCGCCGGCGAACTCCCACTGCACGCCGCCGCGCCATACGCCCGCCAAGCCGCAGGCGCAGCCGCGCGGTGAGCGGCACGTCAGGTTGCGAGCTATGCACGAGTTCCCGCAGGGCTTCCCCGTGGTGCAGACGCGGCAGCATGACCCGCCGCCAGTACCCGGCGCGCAGCCCGGCGCCCCCGCGGCGGCCAAGGCCACCGTCAGCGCCAGCAGCAGGCCAGCGAACCGCGACGCCAATCCGAAACGCTTCAACACTCTGCTCACCCCCAGGTTCAGGTTGCCGGAATGCTACGCCCGCCAGCGCTCCAACAGCGCTGCAGATCCGCGCGCTGAGTAGACCCCACTGCTCAACCACGAAGGAGGCGCTTGTGGCGCGACGCGACAACCACCAAGCCGCCCGAGCCCTCGCCGACTGGGCGCGGAGCGGCTTCGCCCGTGCGCAAGAGTCAGCGCTGGCTGACACTTACGGCGTCAGTACCCGCACCCTCTGGCGCTGGAAGGACGCGCTGAACGACGATTCCGAACTGTCAGCGTTGTACCGCGACGCCCTCCAAGCCCACCTCACGAGCGACTGGAGCGACCACCTGAACGCCACGCTCACCGCCGCTATCACACGCATGCTCGAGTTGATCAGCGTCAGCGACGACCTGAGCGCGGTGAACGAAGCGTTCGCGAAGCTAGGGGAGGTCGCGTTAGCGAAGGAGATGCTTAGTGGCGCTCTCAATGGCTCGGCGCCTGCTCGCTCAGCGCCGCTCGATGGAGCGGACGCTGGCGACTTTGCGGCCTCGGCCTTCGGCCCCAACTGATGCGCCGGTCGCCCCGGTGCAGGTCGACGACAGTGATCCGGAGGCGTGGGCGCGTGCGTACCTCCCGGCGTTGCGTCGACCGTTCGCGCGTCGGCACGTCGAGATGTGGGAGTGGGCCTGGAGCATCGAGCTCGGTGAGCCGATCGCGCCCTTCGTTGGCATCTGGCCGCGAGGCGGCGGGAAGAGCACGACCGCTGAGGCCGTCACGGCCGGGTTGGGAGCCACGAAACGCCGCACGTACTGCCTGTACGTCTCCGAGACGCAGGATCAGGCGGACGAGCACGTCGGGAACCTCCAGGCGCTCCTGGAGAGCCCGGGCCTCGGCAGTGCCTATCCGGGCATCTCGGATCCGCTGCTGAACAAGTTCGGGAACAGCAAGGGCTGGCGTCGCAACAGGCTGTGGACGCGCAGCGGGTTCGTGGTCGACGCCATGGGCCTCGACAGTGCGAGGCGCGGCGCGAAGGCTGAGGACGCCCGGCCCGACCTGATCGTCCTGGATGACATCGACGGCAAGCACGACACGACCGCCGCTACCGCGCGGAAAGAGAAGACGATCACCGACAGCATCCTCCCGAGCGGCAGCATCGACCTGGCCGTCCTGGCGGTTCAGAACGTGCTGCTACCGGCTGGCGTGTTCGCGAAGCTCGCGAACCTCACCGACCCGCCGGCGGAGTTCCTCGCCGGCAGGATCATCAGCGGCCCCCACCCGGCAGTAGAGGGGTTGGAGGTCGAGCTCCGCGAGACCGACTCCGGCCCCAAGTACTTCATCATCGGCGGCACCGCGACGTGGGCCGGTCAGGACTTGGCTGCCTGTCAGCACGCGATCAACACGCAGGGCCTATCGGCCTTCACCCGCGAGTCTCAGCACGAGGGCTTGGATGATGCCGACGGCATGTTCAGCCACATCGAGTTCCGCCGCTGCAACCACGCTGAGGTGCCGGACCTGGTCAGGACCACCGTCTGGGTGGATCCGGCCGTCACGAGCAAGGACGACAGCGACTGCCAGGCGATCCAGGCGGACGGCATCGCGGCTGACGGCACCGTCTACCGGCTGTTCAGCTGGGAGCAGCGCTCCAGCCCAACGAAGACGCTCGAGGCCGCCATCCTCAAGGCGGTGGAGCTCGGAGCCGACACGCTCGGCGTAGAGACCGACCAGGGCGGCGACACCTGGCAGTCGGTGTTCAACGAGGCCGCGGCCAACCTCAAGGCCGGCGGCCGCCTACCGCCGGACGTCAGGATGCCGGCGTTCAAGCAGGCGAAGGCTGGCGCCGGTCACGGCCCGAAGGTCGAGCGGTGGCAACGCATGCTCGCCGCCTACGAGCGCGCCGAACTCGTGCATGTCCGCGGCACGCACGAGCTCCTCGAGCGCGCGCTGAAACGCGCCGGCGTCCGGAAGCCATTCGACCTCGCCGACGCCAGCTACTGGAGCTGGCATGCGCTGGCCAACACCCGCAAGCTCCGCTTCGACCTCGGTTAGGAGGCTGATGGTGAACCCGCTCAGGCGCCTAGGCCTCTGGCTTGCAGGTGAGACGAAGAGCAAGACGACGGGCGAGACCCTCCCGAAATGGGAGCTCGGCCGTCCGTACCGACCCCGCAGCCCCACGCTCACGACCGTGCAGGCGATCAGGGGCGCGCGCTCAGCCGGCATCGTCTACGCCTGCATCCGCCTCCTCGCCGACACCGCGTCCAGCGTGCCGCTGAACGTATACAGGCGCCGAGGCGACGACTGGGAGCACGAGCCAACCCACCCGCTTCAAGAGCTGCTCAACTCGCCGAACAACCGTCTCACCAGGCGCCGTATGTACGTGCGGGCAATCCAGCACCTAGCCCTTGTCGGCAACGCAATCTGGACGAAGATTCGCGTGCCCAGAAACGGTCCGCCGACTCAGCTGTGGCCGATCGACCCTGACCTCATCAAGCCGGTCCCAGACGCCAAGAGCTTCGTCGCGCACTACGCGCTTGAAGTCGACGGGCAGGAGGTGCGGCTCGCCCCCAGGGACGTCGTGCACCTGCAACTCGAGAATCCGGAGACGCCGTGGTGGGGCATCGGCCCGCTACAGGCGGCGATGCTCGACGTCGCGCTCTACGCCGGCAACAAGGGCTGGAACCTCCGGACGGTGCAGCGCGGCGCCGTCACACCAGGCGTCCTGGAGATGCCGGAGGACCTTAGCGACCAGCAGTACAATGCGCTGCGCGAGCAACTAGACACGCGCACGTTCGGCCACGACGACGCCGGCCGCGAGCTGATCCTCGGCAGCGGAATGAAGTACCACCGCATGAGCCTTACCGGCGAAGAGCTCGGGTTCCTGGAATCGATGAAGTTCGGGCGCGAGGAGATCGCCATGATCTTCGGCGTTCCCGCCCCGCTGCTCACGCCGGAGAACGCCACCCTCGCGAACGTCGAGGCCTACGATCGGCAATTCTGGCAGAACACCATCGTCCCGCTGAACCTCGGCATGGCGGACATCCTCACGCACTCGCTCGTGCCCGACTTCGGGCGCCTCGAGGATCTCAGCATCGCGCACGACTACAGCCAGGTGCCGGCGATGCAGGAGAACCTCGACGAACAGAGCAGGGTGGCCGAGCGGCTCGTCCGGACCGGCTTCACCGTCGAAGGCGTCAACCGCGTCTTGGACCTCGGCTTCGAGGACGAGGAGATCCGAGCACCGCCAGGACCGCCGGGGACCGAGCAGAACGGCCAGGCAGACCCCGACGCAGAGCAACCGGAGGGCGAGGACAAGGCGCGGCGACAGTCGCGTAGCGTCAAGCGCCTCTCTGGCGGCGAACTCGCCGCTATCGCCAGGGCGGCCGACGCTGAGCGTCAGACCTGGGAGGCCGAGATTGCACTGCGCATCAACGCCGTGCTCGCTTCCGAGCGCGACGCGGTGGTCGCCCGGTTCAAGGAAGCCGGCAACGATGCTGCCGTGATCGCGGCCGTCCACGAGCATGCGAGCGACTGGACGGCGCTCCTCACCGGCACGAACCTCGCGGTCGCGCAGCACTTCGCGAAGCGCGAGTACGACCGCCTCGCTCCCAGCGGGCGGAAGGCACTCGACCCACTGGTGATCGCCACGGAGTGGGCGAGCCGCACCGCCGCCGCCAAGGTCGTCGGCATCACCGACACGACCATCAAGGTCCTGCGCGGTGTCATTGCCGCCGGCCTTGAGGTCGACGAGAACGGGTTCCGACGCACCACCGACGAGATCGCCGGCGAACTGGCAGACACCTACGACTCATGGATGTTCAGGCCGGGCGCGGTCGACCTCTCAATGGCAATCGACGCCAGGGCGATGATGATCGCCCGCACCGAGATCGGCATGGCCATGAACTTCGGTCATGAGGTTGGCGGCCGCCAAGTTGCGGAGGAGTTCGACTTGCGACTCGAGGCGACCTGGTCGTCGAGCCTAGATGATCGCGTCCGCGAGTCCCACCGCTTGCTCCACGGCGAGACCGTCGCCCTCGGTGCGCGGTTCAGCAACGGCCTCAGGTACCCCGGCGACCCCGAAGGCGAGCCGGAGGAGGTCATCAACTGCCGCTGCGTGCTCGTCCACCAGATAGTCCGCTAGTTGGTCAGTTCGTCGCCGTCTTGCTCCCGGTCTTCGGGGGATGGGAGGTCTAGGTCGATATGGAGTACAAGGCCACTAGGGCCGATGTCAAAGCCGCCTCGAAGCGGGAGATCGAGGGTTACGCCGCCGTCTTCGGGAACCGGGACTCGCACGGGGACATCATCCAGCCGGGCGCGTTCAAGCGGACCCTTGCGGTGCCGGGCGAAATGCGGCGCGTGAAGGTGCTCTACCAGCACGACGCGAGGGATCTGATCGGCAAGCCGACGAGCCTGCTGGAGGACGAAAAGGGCCTGCACGTGAGGGCCAGGATAGCCGACACGGCTCTCGGCCGCGACATCATGAGCCTCGCCGAAGCCGAGATCCTCGAAGAGCTGAGCATCGGCTACCAGGCCATCGACTTCGAGTTCGACAGCAAGACCGAGACCCGCTTCCTGAAGGAGCTCAAGCTCATCGAGGTCAGCCCCGTCACCTGGGCGTCGAACGAGCTGGCGAGGATCACCGCCGTGAAGCACGCCAGTGACCTCGACCTGATCCTGGATCGCCTTAGCCGAATCGAGTGGGCCAAGGGCCGCCTAGAGTCCCCGCGCCTACGAGAGAAGGCCGGGGCGGCGGTGAAGCAGCTCCAAGTCCTGCTCGACGGCGAACCACCTACTGAGACTGTGCCCTCGCCACCAGGCGCGGCACGCGACACCGAGGGCGATCCGGACCCCGTCCACTCGCTGCTCGAGCCACTGTCCGCCCTCAACACCAAGCTCCGCGCCGCCAGCATCGCCCAGGAACTCCGGGCGTTCGGCGAGACCATCCCGAGAGGCACCACCCATGGCTGACGCCGCCAACCTCGAGGTGAAGTTCGAGGCTAAGGACCTCGACCGCATCCTCACCGAAGTCAAGAGCATCGAGGCCAACCTCATGCCGCTCCTCACCAAGCAGGCTGGGGAGATCCAGAAGCACGGCGAGACCGCCGCCGCCACCGCCAAGGACATCAAGGCGCTGGAGGCAAAGTACGACCAGCGCATGAAGGACCTCGACGAGGTCCGCGAGTCGCTTGGCGAGATCAAGAAGGACCTGGGCGAGCGGCAGGCGCCGGGCCGCGGCCGCCCGATCCGCACGCCCGGCCAGACCTTCGTCGAGTCTGACGAGTTCAAGGCCGCGAACCTCACCAGCGCCGAAGTCATTGGCTCCGTCGAGGTCAAGAGCTTCTTCACCGGCCGCAAGGCGCTCTTCACTGACGCCTCCATCGGCACGGTCGACGCTCACGTCTACCAAGACCGCCGCCTGTCGGGCATCTTCGACGTGCCCGAGCCGGACATGCACATCCGCGACCTGCTCCGCGTGACGCCGATCGACGAAGGCATGATCACGTACGTGGAGCGCACCAACGGCCGCTGGGTCGCCGCGACGCAGGAGTCCGAGGGCGCGACGAAGAAGGAGCAGGCGCTCACCCTCGCCGTCAGGCAGGCGGGGCCGGTCACCATCGCGCACTGGCTGCCGATTACCAAGCAGGCGATCCGCCGCAGCCCGCAGCTGCGGAGCTACATCGACAACGAGCTCATCATCGGCATCCGCCTGGCCGAGGACGAGCAGCTCCTATACGGCGACGGGTCGACGGGCAACCTCCAGGGCCTGATGACCAATCTCGCCGTCCAGGACTACGGCGCGAGCGGCCGCGCGCAGGTTGGCGACACGCGCATCGACACCATCAGGCGCGGGGTCACTCTCCTGCGTCTGCTGTCGTACCGCCCGACCGGCGTAGTCGTTCACCCGAACGACTGGGAAGCCATCGAGCTGCAGAAGGACGGCGAGCAGCGCTACCTGTGGGTGTCCGTGACCGAAGGCGGCGTGCCGCGCCTGTGGCGCGTGCCGGTCATCGACACGCCGGCGATCAACGAGGACGAGTTCCTCCTCGGCGACTTCCGCCTCGGCGCCAACCTGTGGGACCTGGAGTCCGCCAGCGTCTCCGTCGGCTGGAAGAACGACGACTTCATCCGCAACCAGCTCTCGATCCTCGGCGAGGAGGACGTGATCTTCACGACCGAGCACCCGAAGGCCTTCGTCAAGGGTGCCTTCGGCGGCGTCTCCTCCTAGCCCGATGGCCAAGCTCCGTGCCCTCCAGACCTTCGCGGGTCTGGAGGGACGCATCCGCCGCGGCGCCGTCGTCGAGACCAACGAGGACCGCGCCAAGTACCTCATCTCAGCCGGCCTAGCCGAGCGCCTCGATCGACACGCCGGCGAGCACGCCCCAAGCCGGTCGTTCGAGGCTCCGCCCGGCCCACAGCCGGAAGAGATCAACGACGAGATCACGGCAGTCGGCGGCGGCTGGTACGAGTGGCGCGGCCGCCGCTACCGCGGCAAGGCAGCCGCCGAGGAAGCCAGAGAACAGGAGGGGTAGGCCATGGCGCGAAGCCGCGCAGTCCAGGACCGCCTCCACATCTCCCTCGAGGCGGCCAAGGCGTACCTGCGCGTCGAGCATGACGAGGAAGACAACCTCATCGACCAGCTCGTCACAGCCGCCAAGGCCAGCGCCGACGCCTTCCTCAACAACCGCTTCCAGGCCGCCGACGGGTACGAGGAACCGATCCCAGAGGACATTAGGACCTGGGTGCTCAGGCGCACCGCCTTCCTCTACGAACAGCGCGTCGAGAACCTGCGCGCTGACACCCAGAGCGGCGTGGGCACCGCCGACTACGGCCGCGCCATAAGCGACCGCGGCGACAGCCTCGACTACGCCCTCATCCGCCCCTACCGACTCAACCCAGGCCTATGACAGAGGAGACGAGAGGGCCGTTCGACGCGAGCGACCCCGACCTCATCAAGGCCCTGGACGAAGCTAACCGCGAGGCGGAACAGGCCACCAGGCGCCGCGCCGAGGCGCGCTGCAAGCCCGGCTTCTTCGTCGTCCCCATCGACCTCCTCGACACTCGACCCGACTAACACGACTAGGAGGTGACTCGTGCCCGTCAACCCCGGTCGACTGCGCGAACGCGTCACCATCCTCAGAGGCAAGGACGAGAACACGCCAGGCGGCGCCACCACCAAGTGGGAACTCGCCGGCACCGTCTGGGCTTCAGTTGCCCAGGTTGGCGCATCCGGCCTAGGCAAGTACCAACAGGCCGGCTTCACCGACATCACACACGAGATCATCCTCCGAGCCAGTCCTCTTGGCGATGAGCTGACACTGGGCCGCACGCGCTTCTTGTGGAATGGCCGAATGCTGCAGCCGGTCACGCCGACGAACTCCAACGACCATCGCGGGCGATTCGTGAGCCTCGGATGCCGGGAGGTGAACGATGGCGAGACGCAAAACGACAGTCAGGGTTGTCAGTAACCGCGCCGTCGTCGTCAACGCCGTCAACCAGGCCATGCGCCGCAAGGTCATGGCCATGGGAGTCGAAGCCCGCCGGACCATCGTCAACGAGGTACTCGTCGGCGAGCGCACCGGCCGCTGGTACCGCAAGCCGAAGGGCAAAGGCATGTACCGCGCCTCCGCCCCCGGCGAAGCGCCCGCCAGCCGCACCGGCGACCTCCGGCGCAGCTACAAGGTCGGCAAGCTTGAGGTCGAAGCCGGCCGCGTGCAGGTCAAGGTCGGCACCGCCCTCGAGTACGCGGAGTACCTCGAACACGGCACCAACCACATGCACAGCAGGCCGCATCTCGAGCCGGCCCTTAGGCTCGCAGAGCCACGCCTCCGACAGATCCTCGCCGGCGACTGGGGCGTCTAGTGGACGCCACACAAGCCATCCTCACCGCGTTGTACCAGCGCCTCCGAACCGACCCCGGCCTAGCCGCGGCAGTGGGGCCGCACTGGCAAGGCCCATACCACCGGCTCCCCGTCGACGCCGTCTTCCCCTATCTCGCGCATCGCTTCGACACGGGCGAAGGCGTCGACAACGCCACCAAGCCCGGCACCTACACCGTCGAGGTCTGGGACTACGGCGAAACCACCGACCGCATCTGGGCCATCAGAGCCCACCTCATGGCGCTCCTCGCCCTGACGCGCATCACCGTTCCAGGCCAGGGCGTGCTTCGCACCTGGCACTCGACCGACGTGTGGATGCCAAACGAGGACCGCAACGTCATGACCCTAGCCCTCGTCTTCGACGCACGCTACGCGCGCGCCGGCGAGATCGCAGCCATCCAAGCAGAAAGGACCTAGACCATGCCCCAAGGACTCAGTGGGTTGACGGATGACACCTTCCGCAGCCTGATCCTCGACGCCGGCGCGTGCTACTTCAACGTCGACCTCACGGCGCTCGCGGCCGGAGGCGACCTGGAGACGGCAGTCCAGAACGCCATCGCCAACGCCATCCCGATCGGCGCCACGCGCGGCGGCGCGGTGTTCAACGCCGGCCGCGAGCTGCGTCAGGTCGAAGCCGACGGGCAGCTCGGCCCAACCAAGGGCCTGATGCGCCGCACAGCCGTCGCACCCGTCCTGACTGTCAACCTGCTCGAGCAGACCATCGACAACCTCAGGCGGCAGTTCCCCGGCGCCGTAGTCACGACCGCAGGGGCCTTCGAGCTGATCACCGGCGGCCCGATCACAGCCGGCACTTACGTCGACAACGTCGTGCTCATCACCACCTACGGCGAGGAGGGCAAGTTCATCGTCCTCGTCGTCGAGAACGCGCTCGTGCTCGAGTCGCCCGACTTCACCACCGAAGACAAGAGCGAGGTCGGCACCGAGGTCGGCTTCGCCGGGTGCTTCAGCGGCGTCGGCGCCGCTGAACCCTGGCGCGTCTACGTCCCGCCTGCCAGCTCCTCCTAAGCAACGTGCCCTGCACCGCGCGGACCAAGCAGTGCGACACCGCCTACCTCCGCGCCGGCACGCCCACCCCGGAATGCTGTCGCGACCTGGTCATAGCGACCTTCGCGGCAGCAACACGCCTGTTCGACGAGGCCGGCATCCACTGGTGGATCGACTACGGCGCGCTCCTTGGCGTCGTGCGCGAGGGCGGCATGATCGCCCACGACAACGATGCCGACATCGGCATCCGCCTCGCCGACTGGGGCAAGCTGAAGCGCCTCGCGCCGGGCGCGCAACAGGCCGGCTTCGTGCTGACGTTCCTCAAGCACCTGGACTACGCTCGGGCACAAGTCTCGTACGTGAACCAACTGCACGTCTGCATCTTCGTCTGGCACGACGACAAGCACCGCCCCGGCTGGCTCGAACGCCCCTCGTACATGCGCGTCGACGACCAGCACAACAAGGGCAAGGGCTTCCCGGCGGCGTGGATCGAGGAGCGCAGCCGCGTCTCGTGGGAAGGCATCGAGGCCTGGGCGCCGGCAGATCCGGAGCAGATGATCGAGCACCGCTACGGGCTGGCCTGGCGCCGACCTGTGAAGCACAGGCTGGAGAGGAGGCGCGCTTGAGGGCTACGCTAGCCGTGCACTCGTGGAACGAAGCTGACGCCCTCGAGCGGCTCCTCCTGAGCAGCCTCGCAGCGGCCCCGCTGTTCGATGAGTGGGTCGTGCTGGACCACCGCAGCAGCGACCACACGCAGTCGACACTCGATGAGCTGGAGACGGTCCTCGCTGCTCACGGCGTACGCCTGACCCGCCTCCACGAGGCCAACGACCTGAGTCGCGAGCTGCCGTTCGCGAAGATTCGCGACCGCACCCTCAAGGCCGCCAGCAACACCGTCGTCGCGCTCATGGACGCCGACTTCATCCTCGGAGTTGCCTTCGCGACTGCTCTCGAGACCGCCCTCGCTCGGATCACCGCCCGAGCTCGGCCTGTCTCCGCCATCTCACTGACCGCACCCGTGGTCTGGGATCACCTCGCGACCGACCACCTCGGCGTCATCGTCGACCACGGCCGCGTGTGGGTCCACAGCGCCAAGCCGCGCATCATGCACCGAGACCGCGTCAGCTACGTTCAGAGCGGCAAGCGGGAACACCACCGGTTCCGCGACCCGAACTCCGCCTCAGCTCTCAAGGTCGACAACGACGGCAGCGTGCTCATCAGCGCCAACATCAAGCCCCAGGAGCGCATCGACCTCAGGAAGACCATGACGATGTTCATGGAGGACGCCATGAGCGGCAAGGAACGCGGCAAGTGGCTGGAGGCACACGCCGCCGGCCGAACCCGCGAGATGCCCGCCTACCGCTACGGCGACGTTGACCTGCGCGGCGTCCACCTCAACCTCGCCCGGCTGGCCCTATGAAGCGCCCATCCTCCAACCCCGCCGCGGCGGTCCTCACCCTATACGAGGCCGCACAGGCGCTGGCGCGCGCCGGCGTAACCGCCTGGCTAACCGACGGCACTCTCCTCGGCGCGATCCGCGAACGAAGCTTCATCGAGCACGACCAAGACATGGACCTCGGCGCGATGATCACCGAGCACCACGACGGCGTCCTGCCGGCGCTCGAAGCGGCCGGCTTCAGGCTCCGACGCGCCCTCGGTACGCCCGAGCGCGGCCTCGAGCACAAGCTCGAACGGAACGGCCTGCACCTCGATATCTTCTGGCACTACGACTCGGCAGGAGGCGGCGTCTGGCACGCCGCCTGGCTCGATGGCGAGATGCTCACCTACGAGTATCCTCGCCTGGTCCTAGCCCAACTGACGCTGCTCGGCCGCAAGTTCTGGGCGCCCCACCCAGCCAAGCTGCACCTAGTCACGAAGTACGGCGCCAACTGGCGCACGCCTGTAACGGACTGGGACTGGGCGCTCGGCCCCGCCAACGTCAGGAGGGAAGACACGTGATCATCGGCTTCACCGTCGGAGTGTTCGACCTTCTGCACGCCGGCCACATGAACCTGCTGCAGAGCGCGGCACACCACTGCGACTACCTGGTCGTCGGCGTCACCACCGACTGGCTCGCGCGCGTCCAGAAAGGCCACGACCGCCCCAGCCAGTCCTACGAGGCGCGCGCACTCGCCGTAGCGCAGCACCTGGAAGCCAAAGGCATCCGCGGCCGCGTCGTCGCGATCGACACCTTCGACATGCACGCGTACCTGCAGCTCGTCGACGTCTGGATCCTCGGCGAGAACCAGAAGAACATGCGCCCCTTCACCTGGCCGAACCAGGTCCGCATCCCCGAGACGCCGGGCATCAGCACCACGATGCTGCTAAGTCAGGTCGTATCATCCGAGCATGTTCAACAACCGGAAGGTGAAGGCAGCCGCCTGGTTGGCGCTGCTGGTGGTGGGCGTGATCATCTTCGCCGAGAGCAGACGCGGGACTGACCACGTGAAAGCCGCCTTGGAGCACGTTCCAACCGACTGCACCGTGACCGGCACCTGGCGCGATACGGACTACCTCGAGAGCCAGAAGCACCTGATGAACACCGTCATCCTCTGCGCCGATCCGTCCGGGACTAGCCAAGTGATCGTCGTCTACGACGGCATCAGCACCGTAATCAGCAGCCGGCTCGACGCAGAAGGCCGCGACGAGCAAGGCGACACCTTCATCGTTAATGCGGACGGCAGCCTCGCAATCAGCGACCGAGCCGGCCCCTACAAGACGCTTCCACCCGACTAGGCCACCGACCACGACCACCAGCGCCCCGCCCCGTGCGGGGCGCTTTCGTCTGCCAAGGGAGGCACCGTGTCCGAATCCGACCCCACCATCGGCGACAGCCCCATCCTCGAGCCCGGCCCGACCGTCACGATCGCCGGCAACGAGTACGAGCTCCGACGCCTCGGCACGCGCGACACCTTCGCGATCGCCAGGATCGTCGCCGTTGGCGCTGCCGCCACCAACCGGCCGATCTCCGCCGCCGAAGGCGAGGACCTCACGGCCATGCTCATCAGCGGCTTCATGGCAGCCGAGGAGACCGTCATCAAGCTCCTGGCATCCGTCATCGGCGTGAGCGTCAAGGAGTTCGAGGCGATGCCGATGGAAGCGCCGCTCGAGATCATCGGCGCGCTGGCCGAGCACCAGGACCTACGGGCTTTTTTCGCCCACGCCGCGGCGCTGATGCGGCGACTCCCAGAGATGCAGACGCGCTCGCGCGCAGCATCCACCTGATCAGACGCTACGAGCTCCCTGGCTGGAGCGACCAGCAGATCCTCGACCAGATCCCGTACGCCCGCATGGTGCAGATGCTCCGCGTCATCGGCCAGGAGTCTGCTCACAAGCAGGCGTGGGAAGCGTTCCTCGCCGGCAACGGCAAGAAGCACGAGACCTTCGCGGTCTTCGCCAGGCGCACTGGAGCGGAGGCGCGCACCAAACCCCCTACGGCCGTCACGGAAAACGAGCGGCGCTCGACCGTCGAGAGCGTCAAGCGCAAGCTCGGGCCGCTCTACCGGCCACCAGCCCCTATCACGGCCTAACCCTTCCTAGCCTAGCCAGCCCTAGCCCAACAACTTGGAGGAGGTGCCGCGTGCTTGCAGAAGTATTTCGGCTCTTCGCGACGCTCGGCATCGACGCCACCGAGTTCGACAAGGGCCTAGCCGGCGCAGAGCAACGCCTCCGCGGCGTCGAGCAGACCTTCACCGGCGCCGGTCGCAGCCTGACCCTCGGCGTCACCGCGCCGATCGTCGGCCTCGGCACGGCCGCCACCCGCAGCAGCATCCGCTTCGAGAGCGCCTTCGCCGGCGTCCGCAAGACGGTCGACGCCACCGAGCAGGAGTTCGCCGACTTGGAGCGCGGCATCCGCGCCCTCACTGAACGCGTCCCAGCGTCCGCGGAGGAGATCGCGCGCGTCGCCGAAGCCGCCGGCCAACTCGGCATCCAGGTCGACAACATCCTCAGCTTCACCGAGGTGATGATCGGTCTCGGAGAGGCCACCGCCGACCTCGACGCCGACACCGCAGCGATGCAACTCGCGCGGTTCGCCAACATCACGCAGATGCCGCAAGACCAGGTCGAGCGGCTCGCCTCCAGCGTCGTGCATCTGGGCAACAACATCGCCGCGACCGAAGGCGAGATCGTCCGCATGGGCCTGCGCATCGCCGGCGCCGGCAACGTCATAGGCCTCACCGAAGCCGAGATCATGGGCGCCGCTGGCGCGCTGACCAGCCTCGGGATCCGCGCCGAAGCCGGCGGCACAGCCATAAGCCGCGTGATGCTCACGATGATGAGCGCCGTCATGGGCGGTACCGAGTCCCTCGGTGACCTCGCCGCCGCCGCAGGCCTCACCGAAGACGAGATCGCCGAACTCGGCGACACCACCGCCGTCGGCGAAGGCGCGCTCCAGCAGTTCGCTCAGGTCAGCGGCATGAGCGCCGAGCAGTTCGCCACGGCCTTCCGAGACCGGCCCACCGAGGCGATCGTCGCGTTCGTCAACGGACTCGAGGGCATCATCAACAGCGGCCAGGACGTCACCGCCGTCCTGAAGGACCTGAGCCTGAACGAGATCCGCGTCCGCGACTCGCTCCTCCGCATGGCAGGCGGCGGCGACGCGCTGACCAACAGCATCAGCCTCAGCACCGAAGCCTGGCAGGAGAACACCGCGCTCCAGACCGAGGTTCAGCGGCGATACGAAACCTCCGAGAGCCAGCTGAAGATGTTCAACAACTCCATGCAGGAGGTGGTGCGAACCCTAGGCGACTCGCTCGTGCCGCTCCTGATAATGCTGGTCGAAGCCGCGAAGCCGCTCATCGCGCGTCTTCAGGACCTAGTCGAGTGGTTCTCGAACCTCGACCCGGCGATGCAGATGTTCATCGTCGGCGGCGCCGGCATCGTCGCGGCTATCGGCCCAATCCTGTGGATGATCGGCTCCTTCGCCGGAGCCATCGGGAACCTCCTGCCTCTACTTGCGCTCGTACCCAAGGCATTCACCGCCATCCGCGTAGCGATCGGCTTCCTCACGGGCCCCGTCGGCTGGATCATCACAGCCGTCGGTCTCATCGCCACCGCGTGGCACACCGACTTCCTGGGCCTCAAGACCATGGCGCTCGACGCTTGGGAGACCATCAAGGAGCGCTTCGTCGAAGCCTGGGAGCGACTCAGGGCCCTGTCCGATCGCATCCGGGAGGTCGTCACCGGCCTGCTCGATGCGTTCCGCACCTTCCTCGGCAACGTTCGCCAGGTGTCGGCCGACATCGAGCGGGCGTTCCGTGACTGGTGGACCGCGATCTGGGAGCACCTGACAGGCCTACCCGACAGGATGCTTGAGTTCGGCAAGGACCTCATGCAGGGCCTCATCAACGGCGTGCGCTCGATGATGACCAACGCCGTCGACGCCGTGAAGGGCGTCGGTCAGAACGTAATCGACGGCTTCAAGAACCTGCTCGGCATCCAGTCGCCGTCCACCGTCTTCTACGACCTCGGGCTCGACATCGGCGAAGGCCTCGCGCAAGGCATCGAGGCCAGCACCTCCCGAGTCGAAGGCGCGGTCGAAGGCCTAGCCGGCCGCATCCAACGCACCTTCAAGGCGTCCGGAGCCTTCGACCCTGAGGCCATGGCCGCCGCGCTCACGAGCGGTCTCGATAGCGCCGCCGCCATAGCCGCGATCCGCGCGCGCCTCGGCGAACTCGAATCGCAACGAGGCAACCTGCTGCTCAACCAAGCACGCGGCGGCCGCCTCGCAGGCATCGCCATGCCGATGGTCGACCGGCAGATCGAAGCGCTGGAGGACGAGCTACGCCGACTGCGGCAAGAACTGGTGCTCAGCCGCAACGCGAACGCTCGCGAGGCAGAGGCGCAGACTCGACGGTTCAGCTTGGCCGTCACGACTTTCGACAGCGGCGTGAGGGGCCTCACCCTCGCGCGGCAGAGGTACTAGCGTGCCCATCACCATCGTCGGAAGCGCCGACGTCACCTTCGAGGTCGACGACGGCGCCACCATCGGCGGCATCACCATCGACTACCCGGCCGGGATCACCTCAGGCGACGTCATCCACCTGGCCGTCTGCCTGCCGCGGTACCGCTGGTGGGCTCCGCAGGGCCTCGGTTTCGCGATCGTGCGCCAGTACGGCTTCAGCGTCCCCCTCGGTTGGGTGTCAGCTGGCGCATTCGCCTTCAACCCGAGCCTCGGCGGGCAAGGCAGCGTGCCTGACCAGGGCCTGACTGTTCTGCTCCGCAAGGTGGCAACGGGCGCTGAAGGCGCCGACGTCACCATCCCGATCACGCGCACGAATCTCCGGCCGGCCGTCACCTCCTCGGGCGAGATCTTGCAGGTGGCGGCGGCGATCGTCGCTCACCGCGGCGTGAGCATCGGCAGTCCGTACGCCGTCCCGCCCGTCTTCCAGCTCGGCGGTGACGCGCCTTGGAACAGCGGCGAGTCCGCCCTCTCCAGGCTGACGCAGCTCGCGTTCGCCTCCGCCTTCGACCTCGACGGACTCAATCCGCAGATCGGCGACCCCTTCCCAGCCTGGACCGACCCGACGCCGACGCGAGGCGAGCCCGCATCCTGGGACGTCCTGGAGCAGGCGAGCACCAACGCGATCGAGATCACCAGCAGTTACGACCACCTCGGCGACGTCGACCGAACGCAGACGCGCAACGTGCGCGCCGCCGTCCTCGACGCCGACACCTTCACACCCGGCCTGGCCTTCTTCGGTGAGCCGCCGACCATGGGGCCGACCGGGTCACGCTGGTACCGCGTCGCGTTCGCGCTCAGGGACGCCAGCGAGGGCCCGACGGTCGACGAGCCGCCGGAGCCTGGCCAGCCCGGAGTGACCGGCAGCGGCTGGACGATTCCCGAGTGGATCGACCGCGAGCGGCAGATCGTCACGCCCCTCGTCTGCACCGTCTGGGCTGAGGGCTCCGGCGAGTACGGACCGCAGCTACAGCTCATCCTCGGAGAGGACGAGGCCCCGGTGCCGGTCGCGGCTGACGTGAGCTTCAACGGCCTCGGCGCCTGTACGACCGCCACCGTCGCCTTCCCAGCCTCTCCAGGTGTCGTGCCGTTCCAGCACGCGCTGAAGCTCGGCCTGCGCCTCACCGCTGACCCAGACTCGACGATCGTGTGGTGGACCGGCGTGGTGAAGAACGTCAGGTACGAGAACGGGTTGTACCTCGTCGATCTTGACGGCCTCTGGAGCCTCCTGAACGACGCGCGGGTACAGCTCGACAGCGGCGGGTACATCGACCGGCCGACACACGGAGCCATCGAGGGCACCCTCGTGCTCGGCATCGGAGACCCGACCGCGGTCGTGATCGAGAACCAGGCCGACGCGCAGCAGACATGGGGTGAGCACCTGAACGCCACGTTCCGCTGGACGCCGCAGGCCGCCTGGGGCGTCGGACCTGACCAGATCTTCATCATGGGCCTGCCGGAACAAGGGGGCGTCCTCGAGCTCGACGCAGACCTCGAACCCGCCGTGGCCTCCGTGCAGGCCGGCGCGTACATCCTTCCGCCGTTCATCACCGAGTGGTGGGCAGAGGACGGCGACGGCAACGTCATCAGCGCGGAGCTCACACCGCAGCCGGGCCTCCTTGCGCCCTCGAGGCTAGCGCAGAGCCGCCTCGACGACCTCGGCAACCTCCTGGTGCCGAAGGAGGCGATGTACCCGCTGCACGCGGGCCCCAGCCACACCCTGGTCTTCGCCGGCATCGCGGTGCCGCCACTGCGCGTCATCGCCCTGCCGACCGGCGAGATGCAGATGGTCGCCTCCGCCCGCGTGGAAGTCGCCGTCGGCGAGGAAGGCAACATGCCGGCCGTGACCACGACCCTCACGACCGTCGCGCTGCCTTACGAGAGGAGCTGAGGTGCCCTACGACCTCATCGACCACACCGATACGCGCTTCCGCCTCCCCGCGACCTTGCAGCCGGCTCAGCGGCACGTCGGCGGCGAACCACGCGCCCGCTTCGTCCGCGGCTACGGCAGCAACGCCTGGTTCGTCACCCTCGACGGCCTCCGCGAGCCCAGCACCGTCGACCTCGTCGGCTTGCTAGCCACCGACCGTGACGAGGAGGCCATCCAGGACCTGATCGACGACGTAGCGGCGGCCGCCACGACCGCAGTCGCCCTCGCGCACGTGGCGCACGACGACAGCATCGTGGAGACCCTCCCGCTGCTCGGCGCGCTGCCCATCACCACCGAGCCGGACGGGATCGACGGAAGCATCGTCCGCGTCAAGTTGCCCCTCATCCCAGGCGGCGAGTGGCAGGAGTACGACTCGCTCTGAGCCCGACGTTCCTTCCCATCACAGAAGTGCAGCACCTACGAGGAGGTGGTGACCCTTGGCGGACTCGTGGCGCCTGGTGACACCCACAGGCTCGTACGACCTCAACCCGAGCTTCAGCGCGCCGAAGTACCAAGCTGGCGGCGTTGCCACGCCCGGCGCGCTCAGGCGCGACGAGCGAAGCGCCTACCAGCGCAGCGGCGACGGCCTTGCGACGCCCGGCCCGCTGCGCCTCAACGGCCGCGTGTGGCGCGACACCCAGGACATCCCCGAGATGGTCTCCGAACTCAACGCCATCCGCGCCGCCGTCGCGACCTGCACCCAGGTCGTGAGGACGAACAGCGCGGGCACCTACACCTACGGAGACCTCGCGGGTGGCCCCACACCGGCCGTCACACCTGACGGCCTCGGGGGATTCGAGGTCGCGATCGAACTGTGGCCCGGCCGCGCCGAGGCGACCTTCGTCCCCAGCGCCGGACCGCCCGAATGCGAACCCGGATGGATCTACCCGGGCGACCTATCTGCGCCCGCACAGCTCCCGAGCGGTCAGGCGACCGGCTACTACGTCGTCCACAAGGGCAGGCTCTACATCATCAGCGGGGGCGCAGAAGGCTGGGAGCTCAGCACGACAGTCAGGGTCTACGACCCCGCCACTGACACGTGGGGCACCGCTCCCGACTTGGCAGAGCCAGTCGCCTGCTTCTACCCAACGCAAGCCGTGAGCCTCGGAGACTGGATCTACGTCCACGACGACAACGACATGCTCTTCTACCGCTACAACCCCGACACCGGCGTCACGCAGACGCTGACGCCCAGCAACGAGCCGTGGCCGGCGCCGGGGATCTACGACTCCGGCTTGGTCGAGCTCGAGGGCCTCATCTACCGCGGCCTGCTCTCGGAGCACGGCGGTCGCGTCTACAACCCAGGCACCGACACCTGGGCCGACGTCCTAGGCACAGCACCAGCCTGGTACACGTGGGAGCACTACGCCGTCGACGAAGACGTCGGCGACATCATCGTCTCAGCCGGTGACAACACATACATCTTCACCCCGAGCACCGGAGCCTGGACGAACGTCATCACCCGCGACCCCGGCGACGCGGTGCACATGATGGTGAAGTTCCGCGGCGAACTCTGGTTCTTCCGCGGCAACGACACGCCCTTCGACGCCCACTACGAAGTCGCATCGCTCGACGGCGTGGTCGTGACGCCCGAGGCCCTACCTCCTGGGTTCCCGGACGCCACTGCGCCGGGCGCGGTCGCGCTCGGGGACATGATCCTCCTCTGGGGCGGCGACGTCGGCGGAGTCGGCTCCACCTCGGTCTGGAAGTACCAGTACTGCGACGGAGGCATAGCAGGATGACCGAGGTACGCCCTCGCATTTCCACTCACCGTGGCATCGACCAGCTCTTCTGATCGAGGAGGTCATCATGGCCGTGAAGCACGAGCACATCGTCTGCGTGCAGCAAGGTGACACGATCAGGCTGCCCGGCACCAGCTTGAACGTCGTCAACGGCACGCCAACCACGCCACTAGACCTCACGGGTGCCGTCCTGGAGTTCATCGTCGCGCAGGCGAACTCCAAGGCGCCCGCCTGGTCGTGGAACAGCGTCGACGACCCGGATCGAGTCACCATCCCCGAGCCGGAAGAGGGCAAGTGGCTGGTCGAACTCAAGCCGGAGGACAGTCAGGCTTGGGGTGCCGACGAGTGGCTCACGTGGCAGGCGCGGTTCACGTTCCCCGGCGGGTTCGTCAGGACCCTAGCCAAGGGCACGTTCCGCGTAGAGCGGGAGTTGCCTGATGGCGGGTAGCGTCACGCAGACCACCGTCGAGGTCGAAGTCGTCAGGAGCAGCCTCCAACCCAACCAACTACAAACGGTGGTCGACAGCGAGACGGTCGTGTTCACCATCCTCGGCGTGGCCGGCCAACGCGGCCTGCCAGGCCAGGGTGTCGCAGACACGTACGTGCACGTTCAGGACACGCCAGCGGCGGTGTGGACGATCAATCACGACCTGGATAGGTGGCCGAGCGTGACCATCGTTGACTCCGCAGGGTCCGTCGTTCTCGGGTACCAGCAGTACACGAGCAGTAACCAAGTGCGTCTTGAGTTCAGCGCGCCGTTCAGTGGCCGCGCGTACCTCAACTAAGGAGCGTGCGTCATGGCGGTTCCATTCGTCAACAACATCGACCTGAACGGCAACCAGATCCTCAACTTCATCGTGCAGGTGCTCGCGTCTGACCCCGGCTCGCCAGCCGCGGGGCAGATGTGGTTCAACAGCACCGCCCAGCGCCTCAAGTACTTCGACGGCACCACCACTCACACGCTCGCGACGTCGTCCGGCGGCAGCATCACGGGCCTAACAGGTTCGGCGCCGATCACGGCGACGGACAACATGGACGGTACGTACACCATCAGCATCAGCGCGGCTACGACGTCGGCGGCTGGCTCGATGAGCGCGACGGATAAGACGAAGCTGGACGGTATTCAGTCTGGCGCTCAGGTGAACCCGGACGCGACCGCCATCCTCGCGGCCCTACTCACGGTCGACGGGAGCGGTAGCGGACTGGATGCTGACCTGCTCGACGGGCAGCACGGCAGTCATTACCTTGACCGCGCTCAGCACACGGGCACACAAGCCATCAGCACCGTCTCCGGCCTGCAATCCGCTCTGGACGACAAGGTCGAGACGGACTTGCTCGGCGCGAACGACGGCGTGGCCACGCTCGACAGCAGCGGCAAGCTGAGCTCGTCTCAGATTCCCGACTCGCTGCTTGGCGGTCTCGATTACCTCGGCACGTGGGACGCTGACACGAACACCCCGACCCTGTCGGATGGCAGCGGCACGGCCAGCGGTCAGTTCTACAAGGTCAGCGTTGAGGGTACGACGGAGCTTGACGGCATCGACGAGTGGCACGTCGGCGACTGGGTCATCTTCGACGGTGCGGCTTGGCAGAAGATCGACAACACGGACGCTGTCGTCAGTGTGAACAGCCAGACGGGCGCGGTGGTCATCACGGCGGCCGGTTTGGGTGCGTTGGTGGCGAGTAACAACCTGAGCGACGTGGCTAGTGCTTCTTCCGCGAGGTCGAACCTTGGGCTTGGTGGCGCGGCGACTCTTGAGGTCGGCACGACGGCTGGGACCGTGGCGGCCGGTGACGATTCGCGGTTCGCTCGCCGGTTCTCGGCTGATGTCGGGAACGATTCGGATACGCAGATCGACGTGACTCACGGCCTCGGCACTCGGGACGTGGTGGTGCTTGTGCGGCAGTCAGCTTCGCCTTACGCGCAGGTGCTGTGCGACGTCGAGATGCTGTCGACGACACAGGTTCGGCTCAGGTTCGCGGTGGCTCCGGATACGGCGGAGTACCGGGTGACGGTCCTGGCATGAGGCACGTAGGACCGAAGTTCCGAGCTGAGAAGCTGCTGATCGACTCGGTCGCCGACGGCAAGTGGCTGAAACGCCAAGGCGACGAGATCATCGGCGAGTTGGAGCCGGGCGGGGGCGCTTCTCGTGCCGTCGGCCAGTACGTCACCGAATCCCTGAGTGACGAGGCAAGCGAGACGGGCGTGGTCGAGCTGGCGAAGAGCTTCGCTCTCCTGAGCATCTCGGTGGATGTCGCTTGCTGGGTGCGGCTCTACCAGACGGATGACGCGATGACTGCCGATTCTGCGCGGCTCCTCACTGAAGACCCTGCGCCTGGCGCTGGCGTCATCATCGACGCGTTCCTGACCGAGGCGGGCACGTTGCGTCTTTCGCCGGTGGTGTGGGGGAACTCGCTCGAATCGACCCCATCGGCGGACATCCCCATCCGAGTCACGAACTTGTCGGGCGGGTCGGAGGTAATCACTGTGGACTTCAACGTACTGGCGGTCGAGTGATGGCGCTGCCTACGATTCGCTACTTCGAGGAGGCTTCGGGCTCAGGCGTCTTCACGGTCGAAGCGTGGATGACCAAGCTGCACACCGAGCTGACCGCCGCAGGTTGGACCATCGAGTACGCCGACTCCGACGCCATCGGAGCCGGGTCAAGCAGCAACCCTGCGTGGGACAAGACGCCGGCCACGAACACGAACGCGGGCATCGTCGTCTACCGGATGCCCGCCAACGGCCACCCGACACAGTGGTACGTGAGGCTGCGCCCAGGCTGGCCGAGCAACAACACGGGCAGCGTCCACATGCGCGGAATCACTGTCGGCACAAACCACGACGGCAGCGGCGGCTTGACCGGCGGCGGAACAGAAGCCAGCATAACGGGCGGAAACTCCGCGTCCAGCGGGAACTGGTGGAGGTTGGCCGTCAGCGAGGACGGTTTCCTCGTCGTCAACGCCAATAGGTGCGTCCTGGTCGAGCGCGCTCGCCTGCCGGACGGCACCGTGACAGACGAGCTTCTGGTCGCCACGGCGCAGACCGTCTCCGCCTTCCGGCACGTCAGCGCATCCGTGGGCGAGGTCAGCACCGATGCCCCGGTGACTTTGGCCGGGGAGTCCCTCGGAGCCAGCTCCGTGAACGCGCCAGATGCGCTGAGTCGAGACGCATCCGGCGTCGTTGTGATCGGCCCGTACTGGAATCGCGGCTACCCGCTGATGGGCGCTCCCCGCCTGGGCGTGCTCGCGTCACCAGCGAGCGTGACGCCGTCGCAGGATCACGACATCAACGTCGATGGCGGGCCGAAGACCTACCGGTCCGCGCCTGCTGCGTTGACGAGCGGGCAGTCGATCTGGTTGGTGGCGATGGAATGACCACGCCACTCGTGTACTGGATGCCTGCGGCGTCCATCCAGGGGCCGAATCAATCGGCCGGAGGCGTCGCCCCGACCCGCCCGGACGCCGGCCAGCTTTGGCCGAGAAGCTTGTGACGTAACCGCTTCTCCCGTCCTGGACAGCGTTTCTGGTAGAATGAGGTGTTGCCCCTCGCGCCGTTGCAGCGGCCAGGGGCTCTACACCTGCGTGGAGGTGCAGCAGTGGACAATCTACAAGAACAGTGGCGGCCCGTGCCTGAGTTCGAGGGAATCTACGAAGCCAGCAACCAGGGGCGCGTAAGAAGTCTCGATCGAATCGTGAGCCGCAGCGATGGGGCGAAGCAGCCATGGCGCGGCAGAGTACTCAAAGGCACACTCGACCCGTGGGGATACCCGTGCGTGACCCTTCATCGGTCTGGGAAGTCGTACACGCGCCGAGTTCATAGGGTCATTGCGGCGACCTGGTTCGGGCCTCGCGGCGAGGACATCCAGATCAACCACATTGACGGCGACAAGGCCAACAACGCGATACGCAACCTGGAGTACGTAACTCAGAGCGAGAACGTCCAGCACGCCTACGCCAACGGGATGATGGCGAGGGAGCGCGGCGAAGCGCACCACATGGCGAAACTCACGGATGACGACGTGCGGTTGATTCGCCACCTGGCGGGAGCCGTGAGTCACCGGAAGCTGGCGCGGCGGTTCGGCGTGTCTAAGGGGAACATCACGTTCATCGTCCAGGGCAGGACGTGGCGCCACCTGCTGTAGTACCTAGCCCGCCCGCCACCTAACCGACCCACAACACGAGCAAGCGCCCCGCCATCGGCGGGGCTTTCCTTTGGAGGTCCCATTGAGCCTAGTCCGACTTCTCGGCGGCGTGACGCAGGCCGACCACGACGCGCTCAGCAAAGAGGTCAAGCGCCTCAAGAACCTAGTCGAAGGCCCAGGCAGCGACCAGGAGCTGCTCAGGGAGGCGACGAACGCCGCCATCAGCGCGCAGCAGGACGCGAACTCGGCCGCTCACTCCGCCACGCTCGCCAGGCAGGACGCCGGCAATGCACAGGCCGCCGCGACCACTGCCGCCGCAGCGTTCGACGCCCTCAACGAGAGCCTCGCGGAGCACGGCACGCAACTAGGCGACCTGGACAGGCGCGTCACAGCGCTCGAAGGCGGGGGAGTCGTGCAGCCGGAGCCGGGGCCGGGACCTCAGCCCGGCCAGCCGGACCTCAGCCTCAGAGCCACAGCGCCGCCAGCCCTCACAGGCGAGGCAGCGGCACTCGCGCAGGCCGCCCTCTGGTACGCGGAGAACGGGCAGAGCCACTTCGACAAGCCCATCACGTGGGTGACGGGCCAGGACGACGTGTACACGCTCGCTCGGACCCTCAGGGACCGCGTGAGCAACGTCCTCCAGTGCTTCAGGGCCAGCAAAGACCTGCGCCTGCTCGACGCGGCCGCGCGTTGGATCGGCGCCACGAGGATCAACCGGCGCGTCGGTTACCGCGGTCACGGCTCGCAGGTCACCTGGCCCGCCAGCCCGTTCCCCTGCTACGTAGCCGGCGCCGACGGGCAGATGTTCGACGGCGAGCCGCGCATCAAAGGCACCGACCTCAGCGTCATGAACGAGGTCAAGTGGCACGCGACCATCGCCGAGGTTGCGTACGCGCTGCATCTCAACGGCGCCCGGACCAGCCCCGGAGGGCTCGACTACGGCCAAGAGGCTGACGACTGGATCGACTACCTCGTCAACGCCTTCCTGCCAAAGTGGACCGGCGGCGGCACCAGCGGCTGGCGAGCCGACTACCGCGGTGTCAGGCGCAGCCCGACGTACGCGAACGGCAGCGGCGGCGGGCCACAACGCCACGGCAGGCCAGCCGAGGGCGAGTGGCCGGTGTGCATCAACGGCGGCGAGTTCCACTCCTCGCTGAGCGCCATGCTGTTGGCGCACTTCATGCACCTGCTCACCGGTTCCGAGGCCGCCCGCGTCGAGCGCGACTGGCTCGCGCGGAACCTCGCCGAAGTCGAGACCCCACAGGTGCCAAGCCCGACCGGCACGGCGCGCGTCTGGCGGCAAGCCTGGCGCAGCCAAGGCAGCGACAGCGTGCTGGCCGAGAGAGCCACGTACGTCGGCTACCCCGTGTCGGACTTGGTCACCGCGCGGCTCGAGGGCATCCCGCACATCACCGACGACCTCCTGATCGAGATGTTCCGGTCAGTGCGGCACTTCATGTGGCTCCCGAACGTCACCGACGGCGCAGCGGCCACCATCATCACCAGAGGCGACATCTGCGGCGGCGTCACACGCGGCCCCGTCCAAGCGCACAACGGGTCGCCCAGGACGCAGGGGCAAGCGCTCTACTTCAACTACCTCTCGTCCATCCCTTGGGAACCGACGGGCTACCTCGAGGCCGAAGCGCACCGACTCCACGCCCAGAGCTGGTCGGGCGGCTGGGCGCAACCTCGTACCCTCGCGGCCACCACCGGTCGGCTCCTCAAGGCGGCCCTCTCGTGACCCGGCCACCGGTCCGCATCGAGGTCGTGCCGCACCTGTGGCCACGCAACACCGTCGAACGCGTCTCGCTCAGGCTGATCCGCTGGTCGTCGCTGTACCTGCCCATCACCGTCCGCGACCTCGCGCACGCCCTGCGGCACGTGATTCACCGCGAGGAACTCGGCTGGAGGTACCTGCCCGTCTACGTCTGGTTCTGGCTCCTCGCCGGGGGTCGGCACTCCCGACACCGCATGGAGAACGAAGCGCGCGCCGCCGAGACCGACCCCTGGTATCTGGCCTGGGCGGTCGATCTGATCGAAGCCGAGAGTTGGGAGGCGGCGTGACCGCGAACGAGCGCATCGTCTCGGCTGCCTACGCCGGCCTCAGAGGCGACCTGACCCTCCCCGCCACCGGCGGCATGTGCCTGCAAGCCGTCCGGCTCATCGTCGAACGCGCCCTCTACGGCGGCGCGTACGCCTGGTACGAGCGCCAGCGGGTCATCAGGGTGGAGGAGGCCAAGCGCGCGTCGCACGACCCCTACGCCCGCGACTTGGAGGCGTCGCTGCGGCACCTCGGCCTCGCCCTCGACCTGCCCAGACGCGCGCTCGGAGGCGACCCGCACCGCTTCGTGGACCTGCACGAAGCCACCAGACGCAACCTGCTGCTGCCGGGCGACCTGCTCTTCAGGTGGGACGTCGTCCCTGACCGGAACGGCGTGCTGATCGGGCACGTCGCGGTGTTGCTGCCGGGTCACCTGGTGCTCGAGAACGTCGCGACTCGCCCCGGCGCGCTCGCTCGCGGACCGACCGTCCTCTCGAAGCTCGGTGCGTGGCCAGTGACGACCGTGGCCAGGCTGACGATGCCCGAGTGAGACGTCAGCTCGCTTACCTGCGCCGCCGCTTCATGAGGCGCATCCGAAGGACCGGCAAGCGCTAACCGCTGCACCCGCCCAGCCGGGCGCGCAGAGACGAGGGGGTGATCCAGCAGCACCAAGCCCCGACCGGGGCGGCTAAGACCGCGGGCCGGCACCCCGCCGGCCCACTACTCACACACCACGCTCCCCGCCCACCGCGGGGAGTTGCCATTCCTGGAGGCTTCATGCGAAGACCTGCCCTACTCGCCCTCGTCCTGATCGCCGTCGCGGCGCTGAGCTACGCGCTCGCCCAACAGCTCCCACCCGGCGTCGACCCCGGCAAGCCCGCCACGTGGTTCCTCACCGCCGCCGGATGGGGCGGCATGGTCGTGCTCATCCTCGAGTTCGTCAAGGCCAACGTGATGCCGCTCAAGGGCTTCTCCGCCGTGCTCGCGTCCTTCGTTCTGTCCGTCGGCGGCAGCCTCGTGGCCAGCACTGGCGTCCTGAGCGTGCTCGGAATCCACCTCATGATGACCACCGGCGAGGCGTTCACCTGGGGCATCACCGCGTTCTTCGCCTCTAGTGGTGGTTGGGACTTCAGCGTCGGCGTCGTCAAGGCAGCCAAGAAGTGAACGCCGTACTCAAGGCGATTCAGGCCGCCGTCAGCCTCGCCGCGGGCTTGCTGCCGGAGAAGTTCCGACCCGTCGCGCAGTTGATAGCGGGCCTGCTCGGTACCCTCAACCTGCCCGCCGGAGACCCGAAGGTCGAGCGTGTCGCGGCCATCGTCGCGGAACTCATGACCGACCTCGAGGCGGCCACGAAGCTCCCAGACGCTACGGCTCAAGACGCCGCGCGCGCCGTGCTTGAAAACCGGGCACATCGTGCACTGGTGGAGATTGTAGGCGGCGGGGTCTAGGTCCTTTGGAGCATTCCCCGCCCGCCCTTCAGACCCAGCCTGTAGGCGTGCCGGTTGTTCTCCGATGAGGTGACGTACTCGAGGTTCACGGCTCGGTTGTCGGTCTTGATCCCGTTCTTGTGGTTGACGACCAGTGGAGGCGGTCGAGGCCCCAGGAATGCCTCACAGACGAGGTGATGGACCTTCGCCCGCGCCATCTTAGGGCGCGCGTACAGGGAAACCCACGGGTAACCGCCTCCGTCGTGGGCCGGAGTCAGGAGCCTTTCAGGAAGGCGACTCCCGTTCGCGGAGGGTCGACTCAGAGACTTGACCCGCCCGAGGTTCGACACCGAGTACTGCATCTCCCAACCGGGGACGGGCCGCCATCGCTCGCCTGGCAGGTCAACGACGGGCGGCGATGGTAGTGTCAACGGTAGGCGGTTCTTCGCCTGTTGGTAGTGGCGGGCACAGTAGCCGTTCCCTGAGTGCCGCTCTTCGCAACCTGGAACCGAGCACCTACGGTTGCGTCTCTCCGCCTTCAGGTCGCGCTCCGGATCGCCGTGGCGTAACCATCGGGCATAGTGGCGAGCGCACCAGCCCCTGGCTTGAACCGTCTGCTGGCATCCCTTGATCGCGCACCGCAAGCCCTGCGCGGGCGTTCTCGGGCGACCCTTCGGGATGTAGGTAGCCTTCCGGTAGTGTCGCCTGCAGAGACCACGGGCCTCGTGCGGTCGGTCGCAACCGGGTACGGAGCAGGTGCGAATCGGTCGAGGCGCAAGGTCAAGTTGACCCGTTTGCCGCAGCCTCATGTAGTGCATCCCGCACATGCCCTTTGCGCGAAGCTCGCGGCCGCATCCGACTAAGCTGCATAATCCTGGTAGTTTGTCCACTGCTGGGCTCCTTCCCGAGCCTAGATGCCCCTGGGAGTTTGCGCTCCGCGAGGGGTTTTCTCATTGTACTCAAGACAGGAGACTCGATGCGAAGAATACGCGTCTGGAACGTCATTCCCGCCGCCCTGGTGCTGCTCGTTGCCGCCTGTGCGCCGGTCGCCGTGCCCGTCCGAGAGGGCGAGACCGTCACCGTCACCATCACCGCGAGAGAGCCGCTGCACTACGCAACGCTCTCCCTACTCAACGCCGCGACCGAGGATCCGCGCTGCGTCGAACTGAACGAGGGGCGAGACGCGCACTGCACCCTCGGCACGCTCCTAGAGGGCGAACAGACGGTGGTCGTGGCCACCGGCCCGCCGCCGATCCACTGCCGCTTGTTCTGGCACACGAACGAGACACCCGGACTCAGCACGTTCCGCACCGCAGCCTGCTCCTAGAAGGAAAGAACCTTACTTAGCCCCGCGGCAAGACAAGCTTCACGGCGCTCGCTTGCCTAGCGCCGAGAGAGGAGCATCGTGAGTACCTTCTTCGAACTCGTGACCGTCCAAGGCGTCGTCGTCGGACTGGTCGTCGGCCTGATCCTCGGCGCGCTCATCCACGAGCGCCTGAGCAGTCGCAAGTAGCCCCTAGCGTCGCTGGTCCCCCAGCAGGAGGAGGCAGCGAATGTCGTAGACCACCAGGCCAACACACAGCCTTGCACCACTCAACTACAAGGTGCTTCCGAGGGGCCACTCCCGGGTGGCCCCGAACTTCCTATCTTCTCAAGCGACCCCCGGCGCACCCTATCCCGCGCCCACTCACCCCACCGTCACCCTGGAGGCGCATTGTGGACCCACTCATCTCGTCGCTCCGGGAGGACGTCGACGAGCACGACATCATCCTCCGAGGCGACGGCAACGGCAGGCGCGGCCTTAGCAACCGCGTGAACACGCTCGAGGAGAACCAGAAGAAGGTGATGACGATGCTCGAGGAATGGCGGTCGTTCAAGGACCAGGTGAAGGGCGCCAAGTTCGTCGTGATCGCCGTCGGCGTCATCCTCACGCTCCTAGGTGGAGGTTTGGGCGTTGCGATCCTGACGACCCTCGCGAAGATCGCCGAGTCGGTGCCCTAGATACCGGTAGCCTCCGACCTAGGGGCCGACCAGGAGCCCAGCGAGCTGGAGGAGGAAGCCGGCCGCGATGAGCGCGAAGGCGCGCCTCATCCACGCACGGTGGATCCGCAACTCGCGTCGGGCGTCCGCCAGGATGCGCTCCAGCTCGTCCTTCGGCATCAGGGAGAACCGCTCCTCGTAGAGCGCCGCGTACGGGTCCGGACTGGGTTGGAACGGCGCGTAGATCGCGAGCAGAACGGCTCCCACCGCGTTCAGCAGCAGCCCGCTGGCGGCTAGAAGCGTCGCCACAGCCTCGTGCTCGGAGCGCTGTTCACCAGCGCCTCGGCCTCCTCATCGCTCAGCGGGAAGTACGGCTTCCGGCGGTTCTCGACGATCTCGGCCAGACCGCCCCACAGGTCGTCGCGCTCGTCCTCGCTCAGCTGCTCGGCCCGCAGCGGCTCTGCGGCCCGCTGCCCGGTGTGCACGTCGACGAGGTAGTACGCGACTCGGCTACCCCTCACCACGATGTCGACGATCAGCGCCTGCCACTGCTCCGGCCGCTCGACACCAGGCCAGAAGCGATCTGAGGTCGCGACGTCCAGGTCCCCGACTTGACAGCGGATCTCGATGCGGTCGTGCAGATCGCGGTTCACGGTGCATCCTCGACTGGGTGTACCACTGCCGGCAGGTCGTCGGATTCGTTGGCGGCTACCAGGGTCGGCGCGATCCAGCGCAGGACGGGCTCCTGGTCGCCGCTTCGGGGGCCGGTCCACCTCACGGCCCAGTGCGCGCGGCGTATGTGCGGCCGTGGCCGCGCCCTGCCGGAGCCGCCTTCATCCTGCTGGTGGCCGCTGCCGGCAGCGGCGAGGGAGGCGCCGATGCGAGCTCCGACCGTCCAGACGCGCGGCGCGGCGACCGGGAACTCCCGCAAGCCACCCTTCACCCTCTGCGGTTGAGGGTTCCCCGGCCGACCCTGCCCGGAGATCTCCGGCTCCTCGCTGCACAGCCACAGGAGTAGGTTTACGACCGGGCCCGCCAGCTCGCTGGCGGTCTTGGTGGCTTCGTCGATCTGGCGGCCTGCGATCATGCGTCCGAGGCGCATCAGGCCGCTTCCGAGGACGGACTCGATGCCCTGGCGCAGCGTGCCGCCGAGCCGCACCGCGATCGGCAAGAGGGCTTCGCCGGCGTCGAACAACAGGCGCAGCTCCTCGCTGCGGTCGTTGACGTCGTGCTCGAGGTGCGCCCACACGCCGCGCACCAGCCCATGCTTGGTCTCGCGCTCGAGCGGGACGTACACGCACCACTCCGGCAGCCGCTTGAGGACCGCGGCCGGGATCTCGCCGGCGATCGGCGTCTCCCACAACGCCTCGAGGAGAGCCGGCTCGAACTGGTAGACGCCTTTGGTGCGTCTCCACACCGCGAGGGCGGTTACGGTGGCCGCGTCGCTGGTGAGCTCCGGTGTGAGTTGGTCGAGTGGGCCGCCGCCGGTGACCGCGGCTATGCCGGCGGCGATCGGCGCGTAGCACCAGGCGGGCCAGTCGGGGAGGTCACTGCCGCGCATCGCGCGCAGCTGCTCGATGCCGCTCCAGGCGTCTGGGTAACGGCGGCCGAGCTCGCCGAGCCAGTGTAGGGGTCGGCTGGCGGCGTCAGTCTTCACTTCGTGCCGCCAGCGCTCGTTCGATTAAGTCGCCGCGCTCCTGCGGAGTGAGGCGGGCGAAGGCCGCGTGCCCGGCTTCGCTCATGTTGACGTTGTGGCTGCGGCTGTGGGCGCCTTCGCGCGCGCGCTTGTTGAGGCCGCGCTCCTGGTCGGGCTTGCGCTGTCGGCCGAGTCTGTCGGTGGTGCGTATGATGGCAGGGCCTCCTATCGGGGCTCTCGCCCGTCCTAACGCCCCTCCTCGTGAGGGGCGGGGCGAGTCGCGTTGCGGCGCGTGGCGGAGAACCAGTCGCGGAACCGAGACAGCGCGTGTGAGGGCGAGTCGGCTTCGAGCCAGTAGTCGATTGGCCCGAGTGGAGTGTTGAGTGTGCTCAGCGCCCAGTCGCAGTCTGCGATGCCGCGCCGGCACGCTTCAGCTACGTGCCGCAGCTCGCGTCGATTGAGGATCGCCAGCTGCGCGCGGGTCGGTACGGGGTTGTCCAGCGCTCCGGTGCTGGCGGGGTACGACCGGAGGCTGGCCGGCTTGCCTGCCGAGATCGGCGTGCCTGCGAGGCGCAGGAGCACGTTCTGCTGCGTGGCGATCACGCGTTCCCACACCGTCTCGATCTGCTCGCGGTGGAGCCCGGTGATGCCGGCGACCTCGAGGCGCTCCCTGAGGCTGGTCGCGTGCGTCTCGTGCCACCAGCGGATCTCGGCGAACACGGACTCGATGGTGGAAGCGGTCCTCGCGACTGGGTCGGTCACCGCAGGTACCAGTTCGGGTGCTCGTCGGTGTCGACGTCCTCGGTCTCGATGTCGAAGCGGTCGCGGAGCTCCTGGGTTCCCCACAGGCGCGTGACCTCCTGCAGGGTGATGTCGCCCTCTATCACGCGGACCGGCAGGCCGGTCTCCCAGTCGGTGTGGACTACCAGGAGCTGCTTGCTCACGAGAGGTACTCCGGGGAGATCACGAGGCCGCCCTTGATGTCGGTTTCGTAGTTGGTCCAGCCGCGGTAGTAGCCGAGGTTGTAGGCGCTGTCGTTGCGTTCTTCGCTGTACTCGAGGCCGTTGGCGCGGTCGACGCGGGCCTGGCCGATGCCGCGGTGGTACTCGGTGTCGCCCTTGAGGGCGTCCATGCTGGCGGCGCGGCGCTTGGCGGCCTGGACCTTCTTGTAGCCGCTGGGGTTAGCTTCGACGCGGTCCTTGCGGTTGGTGGCGGCGCTGGCGAACTGGGCGGCTTTCTTGAGGTCCTTCTCGGTGAGGGTGTAGATCTTGCGGGTCATCTCGTGCTCCTATCGGTCGCGCTGTATCGGGGTCCTACTCCCTTGCGCTGACTAGATACTAGCACGCTTATATAAGCGTGTCAATCGGTGGCCCCTTGATCGCCCTCCGCCAGCTCCCGCGCCCGCTTGTACATCCGCAACGCCGTGTTCTTCGAGACGCCCACGCGCTGCGCGTAGGCGACCAGCGTCTCGAGCGGCTCACCCCCGCGCAGCTTGGCCGCCAGCTCCTCCACCCGCTCGGTCACCCAGGCCGGGTCGTACTGCGGCCGAACGTTCAACCCGTGCCGCCTAGCCCAGTCGTTGACCGCGTTCTCGCCGAACCCGAACACCTGCGCCACCCGCGCCCAGGATCCGAACGCGGCGTACTGTCTCTCCAGCCACTCTTTGCTGTGGTAGAGCGGCACGCCAGCGCGTCGAGCCTGCTCCTCGCTGACGATCTCCCCGACGCGCTTCGTGATGCCAGCCACCTCGCCGCCGCTGCGGCTGGAGCGAGCCTGCCGGCGCGTCATCGGGCTCACCTCCGGGTACGCGCCGGCCAGCACCTCGACGACGTCGACCGTCGCCGTGATCTCCACGCGGTCCACCTCCAGGTCTAGGACGAGGCGGCGCCCTGAGAGGTACCGGGCGCGCAGCACGTAGATCTCGCGCGCCTGCGACAGCAGCTCGGCCAGGTCGATCGCCGAGGGGAAGTTGGGCATGCGGCGATCCTACGCCGCGAGGCGCTCGATCAGTCCGGGGCCATCGCCCTTGAGCGGCTTGACCTTGTGAGCTGTGAGCCAATCCTCTGGTGCCGGCCGCGTCAGGTCGCGCAGCTCCTCGATCTCCGTCTGCTCAGGGTCGAGCCAGCGCGGCACCGACTCGAGCGTCAGCAGCACCGGCATGCGCTGGTTGGTGTTGTGGATCTCGGCCATCATCTCGTTGGCGTCGGTCGTGACGATGGTGAAGCTCTCGCCCCATGGGTGCCAGGCACACAGTCCGGCGAGCAGGAGCGGCTCTTCGTCGGGGTCGTAGATCCACCATGGCTGCTTCGTCTTCTCCGAGATCTTCTGCCACTCGTAGAAGCCCGTGATCGGCACTACGCACCTCGAGTGCTTGGCGGCGTAGCCCCACATCCCGCCGGTCAACCTGTCGTCCCTGGCGTTGAACGTGTAGCGGTTGGTACGCCGGAACTCCAACGCCTGAGCCTCAGTCTTGAGGAACACCGGGTCGAGGCCCCAGCGGCCGACGACGACACCGTCATCGCCGTCGCGCGGCTCCCTCACGAACGCCAGGCTCTGCGTTGGCGCGATGTTGTAGCCGAAGGGCGGCTTCTTGGCCGCCCTGTTGAGCCGCGTGTAGATCTCCTCAAGCTCATCCGGACTTAGGTGCTTCATTCCCGGGCCCGTCTTGCCGATTCGTCCGCACATAGTCAGGTCCTCCAGTAGAGCTTGGGGCCGAGGCCCTCGAGAGCCAGGTCGTCGACCACCGTGATCTCTACACGGTATAGCTTCGGGGTCGGCTCGAACTCGAGGGCATCTGACCGGCCGAGGCGCGACCACTTCAACGCGTAGAAGTCCTTGGGGTGGATCCGCCAGACCGCCAGCTCCGGGTCCAAAGTTAGGCGCCTCGTCGAAGAAGTGGCCGCGACCGGGCGGATCTGCGCCTCGGCGGACGCCAGCTGTTGCGCAGGCGGCATTCCCAATCGCTCGGTCGACGGCCGCCAGAACAGGAGAGGCCCCTGGCCGTACGCCTCAGGGTCAGTGACGACCGTGATGGGAATGCCGCAGATGTGGCTGCGCTTGTCGCCGATCTGGGCGACTCTCCGGTAGTACGGTTCCCGATCGAGGAGGGCCTTGATCGTCGCGAGGTCGCTCCGGTGGATGCGCCAGCGCGCGCCTTCGAGGTTGTCACCCTCGAGCATGTCTTGCTTGAGGTACCCGAACTGGCGCTCGGCCTGGATGAGCTGTGAGGTTCCTGCTTGCACTCTCGGCGGAGGCTTCTCCCGCATCCGGACGGCCTCAGGTCACTCGAGCAGCCAGTCGGGCACCGGCACGAACTCGAGGACCGCCCTTGCTTCGCCTCCGGTGATGTCACTCCAGTCGCAGATCCGGTAGTCGCCTTCTTCGTGCTCGACCAGGCGGCCCGTGGCCGCCGCCTCACGCCAACTCGGTTGCCGATCGTCGTCAGCGCCGAGCGTGACCGTGGCGAGCCGGCGAGGCAGAGACCTGGGCCGAGCGCTGGGCAGCTGCCGAGACGTCAACTTGGCCAGGCGAGCGGGTTGTGGTTGACTTGCCCGCACGGCCTCGCCTGCCGGCGCGAGCTCCACCTCGACGACGAGCTCGCGGCTGTTGGGCCGGAGGATCTCGGTCCAGGCGATCAGGACGTGCGGCTGTCCGTCGAAGTCGACCTCGGCCCCCTGGCGCTTGGCGAGGCGCCAGGCGTAGATCCGTGGATCCGTGGCCTCGAGGCGGACGTGCTGGTGGGTTCGCTTGGCGGCGGCGGTAGACATCATGCTCTCCCTTGCTACCTCAACTAATGAGGTATCGAGAGTATGCCATGGCGCGGCGAGGTGCTGTCTGTCGCCCGCGAGACCTCGTGGTGGCATTCTCAGCGCACGTCTGCCACTGGTCTGCCACTGAAGCACGTTCCGCTGCGGTCGTGTCAGCTCCGTGATTCGCAGAAGGCGCGTCTAGAACGTGGTGCCGGGAGCGGGGCTCGAACCCGCACGCCCATACGGGCGGCAGATTTTAAGTCTGCTGCGTCTACCGTTCCGCCATCCCGGCGTGCCGGAGCGAGCTCAACGCCGCGCTCCAGCGACAAGTATAGGCGCCGAAACCCGCACGCCGACGCTTGCAAGGCGCTGATAGACTCTCCAGGATGCTCCTGCGCGTCGAGCACCTCACCCGCTATCGCTACGAGACGCCAGCCTGGGACTCCTTCAACGAGCTGAGGCTGCGGCCGGCCGACGACTACCGTCAGACGCTGATCGCCTTCGACCTACGCGTGGAGCCCCACGCCGAGCTGCGCAGCCAGCGCGATGGCCACGGCACCCTCACCCACCAGTTCCACCTTGCGGCGCCGCACGAAGCGCTGACCATCAGGGCGAGCTCGGTGGTCGAGACCTACGCGGTCCCGGTGCCGGCGCCGGTCTCGTCGCGGACGCTGCCGAACCTGAGGCACCGCTTCTTCGAGTACCTGGCGCCCACCCAGCGCGTGCCCCTCGATCGGGACTGGTTCGCGCTGCTTGGCGCCCTGCGGCTCGACGGAGACGTCGAGCTGGTCGGCTTCCTGACCGAGATGACCGCCTACTTGCGCGAGCGCTTCGACTACGTGCCCGACGCCACCGACGTCGACACGCCCCTCGCAGACTTCGTCACCGCCGGCGCCGGTGTCTGTCAGGACTACACCCACGCGATGCTCGCCCTGTGCCGCACGGCCGGCATCCCCAGCCGCTACGTCTCCGGCTACGTCCACGCCGATCCGACCAACGAGCGCCGGCTGCTCGGCAGCGAGGGCTCTCACGCCTGGGTCGAGGCCTTCCTGCCCGGCAACGGCTGGGTGGGTTTCGACCCGACCAACGGCCGGCCGGTGGAGGAGGCGCACGTCAAGATCGGCGTCGGCGCCGACTACGACGGCGTTCCGCCGGTCTGGGGCCTCAGGCGGGGCGGCGGAACCGGGCACCTGGAGGTCGAGGTGCGCGTCAGGCACGAGGCCGAGGCCGAAGCGGCCGCGCCGGCGATGGCTTGGGTCACCGCCGATGAGGTGTAGCGGGGCGCTAGCCTGGGGAGCATCGGTAGGTCGCCCTGCCGTACCCCTATGGTAGGCACGAGCCTAGGGCAGGGGTACCGCAAACCGAACCTGAGGCCAGGCGTCCCTTGCCATCACCCCTAAGCTAGGCAGAAGCCTAGGGTAGGGGTACCACGAACAACACCCAAGATCCAGCCAGATGACCCGCAGAGCTACTGCAGGAAGTAACTCCGCCCGATCTCGTCAGACAGGTCCGCCAGCCGCAGGCCGAGCTCGTCCAGGCCGGGCGAGTGGCGCTCGAGTATCTCCCTGACGTCGGCGCAGAAGCGCAGCTGGGCCGTCAGCCAGCCGGCCTGGCGCTGCGCCTCGCGCGAGCGCTCCGGCGGGTGCCTCAGGCCGATCTCTTGCAACACCAGGTCGAGGTGGTGCGCGCAGTAGAGCAGCGAGCGCGGGAAGCTCGGATCGAGCAGCAAGAACGCGCTGATCGAGTGCTGATCGGGCGAGCCATGATGCCGCTTGCGGAACGCCTCGTAGGCCGAGGCCGAGCGGAGCAGTGCCATCGCCCGGTGCATAGCCAGTCCAGCCGAGACCGGCTCGTCCGGCCGAACGCCGCGCTGTCGCACCTGCAGCAGCCGCACGGTGCTGCCGCCGCGCTCGAGGTAGTGCCCGGCGCGCAGGAAGCTCCAGCCGTCGTCGCGCAAGAGGGTGGCGTGTGCGATGCCCAGCAGCAGATGGCTCGCCTCGCGCACCGCCACGCAGTAGTCGTGCAGGTCCGCCTCGTCCCACAGGTTCGGGCTCTGGGCGAGGTCGAGGTAGGCGCGGTTGACCGCCTCCCACATCTCGGTCGAGATGCGGTCGCGCAGGGCGCGGGCGTTCTCGCGGGCGAAGCTGAGGCTCGCCCTGATCGAGACCGGGTTGTCCGGGTGCAAGGTCAACCAGTGCGGCACGCTGTTCGAGTCCGCCCGGTCGAAGTGCATCCTGAAGCCCTCCTCGGAGCCGGTGCTCGCCAACAGCGGCGCCCACTGCTCCGCCACGATCGAGCGGCCGCCGGTCGCCAGCGGCGCCTCGACGATCGCGTGGTAGTTGACGTCCAGCAGGCGCGCGGTGTGCTCGGCGCGCTCGACGTAGCGGCCGAACCAGTAGAGGGACTCGGCGATGCGGCTCAGCATCAGCCCGCCTCCGGCCCTTCCAGCTCGTCACCGCCGCCGTCCAGCACCCAGGTGTCCTTGGAGCCGCCGCCCTGCGACGAGTTGACGACTAGCGAGCCGCGCTGCAGCGCCACCCTGGTCAGCCCACCCGGCACGATCGTGATCTCCGAGCCGACCAGCACGTACGGCCGCAGGTCGACGTGGCACGGGTCGAACGACTGCGTCAGCGGGTCGTAGGTCGGGTGCGTCGAGAGCGAGACGATCGGCTGCGCCACGTAGTTCCCTGGCTGCTCGCGCACCTTCTCGAGGTAGCTCGCCATGGCGGCGCCTTCGGTCTCGCTGCCGATCATCATGCCGTAACCGCCGGCGCCGCCAACCTCCTTGATGACCAGGTCCTTGGCGTTGCCGAGCACGAACTCGAGCTGGTCCGGCTCGTGGCAGCGGTAGGTCGGCACGTTCTCGAGGATCGCGTCCTCGCCCAGGTAGTAGCGGATCAGGTCGGGCACGTAGGCGTACACCGCCTTGTCGTCGGCCACACCCGTGCCTATCGCGTTCGCCAACGCCACGCGGCCGGCGAGGTAGACCTCGAGCAGGCCGGGCACGCCCAGCACCGAGTCGGGTCTGAACGCCAGCGGATCGATGAAGTCGTCGTCGATGCGCCGGTAGACCACGTCGACCTGCTGCTTGCCGGCGGTCGTGCGCATCCACAGGCGGCCCTCGTCGACGAACAGGTCGCGTCCCTCGACGAGCTCCACGCCCATCTGCTGCGCCAGGAACGCGTGCTCGAAGTACGCCGAGTTGTACGGGCCCGGCGTCAGCACGACCACGGTGGGCACGGCGACGTCGCGCGGGCTCAGCTCGCGCAGCACGTTGAGCAGCTCGACGGGGTAGTGCCGCACCGGCCGCACGGCATGCGCGCGCATCATGTTCGGAAAGCTGCGAGCCATGACGCCGCGGTTGGCGATCATGTAGCTGACGCCGCTGGGGCTGCGCAGGTTGTCCTCGAGGACCAGCCAGCGGCCCTCCTCCGAGCGGATCAGGTCGACGCCGACGATGTGCGTGTAGACGCCGAGCGGCGGCAGGTGGCCGCGCACCTGCGCCCTCAGATGCGGATGGCCCTCGATCAGGGCGCGCGGGATGATCCCGTCGGCGAGGACCTGCGCGTCGTCGTACAGGTCGGCGAGGAAGAGGTTGAGCGTCTTGACGCGCTGCTTCAGCCCGGCCTCGAGGTGCTCCCACTCGGCCGCCGCGATCAGCCTCGGCACCGGGTCGAACGGGAAGCTGCGCTCGGTGCCGCGCTCGTCGCCGTAGACGGTGAAGGTGATGCCCTGCTGCCGGAAGATCAGGTCGATGAGCTGGACGCGGCGCTGGTACTCGCGCACGCCGTACTGCTTGAGCCGGCGCACGACCTCGCGGTAGAGCGGGCGCACCTTGCCCTGAGCGTCGAAGGCCTCGTCGAAGGCCCCACCCGGCCGGTAGCCGGCCAGCGAAAGCACGGTCTCATCGGGACCCACGGTTGGAAGAAGGTACCACGCGTTGTATGTTCATGCGCCGATGCGACGGCCGCGTCAGGGCTGCTCCCAACCCTTGGCGCGCTCGACGGCGCGCAGCCACCGCTCACGCATGGCCTCGCGCTCGGAGCGCGACATCCGCGGCTCGAAGCGCCGCTCCTCGCGCCACTGCGCTGCCACGCTGGCGGCGTCGGGCCAGACGCCGACGGCCAGGCCGGCCAGATAGGCGGCTCCCAGGGCCGTCGTCTCGGTGATCTCCGGCCTCACCACCGGCAGGTCGAGCAGGTCGGCCTGGAGCTGCATCAGCAGGTCGTTGCGCGAGGCGCCGCCGTCGACCCTCAGCTCGGTCAGCTCGATGCCGCTGTCGGCCTCGAGCACGTCGACCACGTCGGCGACCTGCAGCGCGATCCCCTCGAGAGCCGCCCGCGCCAGATGACCGGCCGTCGTCCCGCGGGTCAGGCCCAGCGCGGCCCCGCGCGCATATGCGTCCCAGTGCGGCGCGCCCAGGCCCGTCAACGCCGGTACGAAGGTGACGCCGCCGCTGTCGGGCACGCTGGCGGCCAGCGTCTCGACGTCCTCGGCCCGCTGGATGACGCCGAGCCCGTCGCGCAGCCACTGCACGACGGCTCCCGCCATGAACACCGAGCCCTCGAGGGCGTAGGTGACGCCGCTCCCGGGAGAGTCGCCCGGCAGGTCCCAGCCGACGGTAGTGAGCAGCCGGTGCCGCGACGGGCGCGGCGACGAGCCGGTGTTGAGCATGATGAAGCAGCCCGTGCCGTAGGTGTTCTTGGCCTGGCCCGGGCTCAGGCAGGCCTGTCCGAAGGTGGCGGCGTGCTGGTCCCCGACCAGCGAAGCCAGCACGGCTCCGGCCAGCGGCCCCTCGCCGATCTCGGCCACCCGCGCCGCTGTCGGCACGACGCGGGGCAGCAGCGACGCCGGGACGTCGAACAGCTCGAGCAGCCCGCCGTCCCACCTCAGCTCGTTGATGTCGAACAGCAGCGTGCGCGAGGCGTTGCTGGGGTCGGTCACGTGCTGGCCGCTGAGCCTAGCGGCGAGCCAGGTGTCGATGGTGCCGAAGGCCAGCTCGCCCGCGGCGGCCCTTCGTCGTGCGTCGGGAACGTTGTCCAGCAGCCAGGCGAGCTTCGAGGCAGAAAAGTAGGGGTCGAGTTCCAGACCGGTCAGGGCCCGCACCTCGGCGGCGCGGCCCGCCTGGCGCAGGCGCTGCAGCTCGTCGGCGGTGCGCCGGTCCTGCCAGACGATCGCGTTGGCCACCGGCTCGAGCGTCGCGGCGTCCCACAGGACGGTGGTCTCGCGCTGGGTGGTGATGCCGACGGCTGCGAGGTCCCGCGCGCCGATGCCGGCCGCTTCCAAAGCCTGCCGGGCAGCGTCCATCTGGTCGCGCCAGATGTCGAGGGGGTCGTGCTCGACCCAGCCGGGCCGCGGGTAGTGCTGCGCCAGCTCTATCTGGCCGGTGCCGCGGACGCGGCCACCTGCGTCGAAGACGATCGCGCGGGAGCTGGTCGTCCCCTGGTCGAGGGCGAGCACGTAGTCGGCACGTCGCTCGCCCGCGGTCATCTAGCCGTCCAGCCCGCGCTCGGAGAGTGATGACGACGACTCGCAGCCGACCGTGACGGGCGGCTCCAGGCCTGCCGGGCCGTTCAGCGCGGCCAGGCGCAGGGTCACGTAGCGCCGCTCGCCCATCAGCTCGGCCTGCAAGCTGGCCGCGTTGGCGGCCAGGTGCCGGTAGCGCCCGCTCACGCTCAGCTCCACCTTGCCGATCGGGAACGCCCGGCGGAACTCGGCGACGGCCTCGAAGGCCGACGTCGTCCGTCCCGAGTAGAGCCTCAACGAAGCGCGCCGCAAGGCTGGAAAAGCGTGCAGCACGACGCCCGAGCCGCTGCGCGAGCAGCCGGCGATCGTGACGCCGTCGGCGGCGTTGACGTTGCCGTACACGACGCCCGCCGGGTTCTCGCCCTCGAGGTACCGCAGCAAGGCGTCCACGCTCGAGCGCAGCAGCCCCGCGTCAGCCAGCGCCTCGGCCGGCGCGCCGCGCAGGTCGACGATGACCTGCGTGCCGTACTCCAGGCTGCCGAGTCCGCGGCTCTCGCCGTTGCCGTTCGTCGCTGCCATCATCAGCCCTTCACCCCTCCGGCCGTGTACTGCCCGGTCAGCGCGTCCTGGAACGAGTAGAAGATCACCAGGATCGGGATGCTGCCCAGCACGGAGGCCGCGGCCATCGAGCCCCATTGCGTCGAGAACTGGTTGGTCGAGAAGTTGCGCAGGCCGATGCCCACCGTCCACTGCTCCTGACCGACGAGCAGCGTGTTGGCGAGGATGAACTCGGAGTAGGTCCCGATGAACTGGTTCAGGAAGATGAACAGCAGCATCGGGACGCTGACCGGCAGGATGATGCGCCAGAACGCTCCGAGGCGCGTCGCGCCGTCGACCATCGCCGACTCCTCGAGCGCCGGCGAGATCGAGTCGAGGTAGCCCTTGAAGATCCAGGTCGAGAACGCGATGGCGCCGCCCGAGTAGGCGAGGATCAGGCCCGGGAAGGTGTTGATGAGCTGCAGGCGGCTCATCAGGTAGAAGATCGCGACCAGCGCCATGAAGGTCGGGAACATCTGCACGAACACGAAGGAAAGCAGCGTGCTGTAGCGGCCCTGGAACTTCATGCGCGAGAACGCGTACGCGGCAGTGGTCGAGAGCAGCACCGCCATGACGCCGGTGGTACCCGAGATGAGCAGGGTATTGCGTATGTAAAGAGGCACCATGCCACCGATGCTGGCAGGCGCGCGGTTGCCGTTCGGCAGGATCTCGTAGAACTGCGACGGCTGCACGCTGTACACCAGCACCGCAGCGGAGCCGAAGATCAGCCAGCCGAGCACGCCACGCACGCGGTCGGCGCGCCTGAGGTAGAGCCCGAGCCGGGGCGCGAGCAGCATGAACGCCAGGCCGAGCACGGCCAGCGCCAGCACCCCGACGAGCACCCACTGGAACCAGAGCATGTGGAACTGGTTGGTGACCTTGTCGTACTGCACCGCCGACACGTTGGTCGGGTCGGGGAAGACGCCCGAGCGCACCAGCAGGTTGCCGACGCGCGGCAGGGCTCCGGCGAGGGTGTCGTTGCGGTTGAACGACACCGCCAGCAGGTAGACGACCGGGTAGAAGACGATGCCGATGACGAGCCAGATGAAGATGTGGGTGGCTGCCGTCAGCGCGTAGCGCGCGGCGCGCAGCGGGCGGGTGGCGAGGCCGTACAGGTACGCCATGGCGCCGATGCCGCCGCACACGAGCACGAACATGCCCAGGAACCTGCGCCAGCCGCCGGGGATGACGAGCATGCGGTCACGGACGATGGGCTCGGGGGCCGAGGCGATCAGCCACCACACGCCCAGCGCGACTAGCGCGGCGATGACCAGCATGCTCAGGTAGTGGATGCGCGAGCCGGTGTTCAGGCTGGTGCCGCCCCGTCCGCCTTCGGGCCTCGTGACGGAGCTCATGCTCGCGCCTCGTCCTTCAGCGCCCCGGTGACGCGGAAGTTGATCAGGCTCACGCCCAGCGTGATCACGAAGATGATCAGCGAGATCGCCGATCCGAAGCCGTACGCGTATCCGCCCTGGCTGCGGAACGCCTCGTTGTAAGCCCAGGAGATCAAGATATCGGTGCCTCTGGCCGTCGCGGTGCCCCAGGAGACCGCAGGCCCACCGTCGGTGAGCAGGAAGATCACGTTGAAGTTGTTGAAGTTGAACGCGAAGCCGCTGAGAGTGATCGGCACCAGCGCAGTGCGCAGCAGGGGGCCGGTCACGTTCCAGAACGCCTGCCAGCCGTTGGCGCCATCGATGCGGGCGGCCTCGTAGACGTCGTCGGGGATGGCCGAGAGCGCGCCGAGGGTGGCGGTGAGCAGGAACGGCAGCCCGAGCCACAGGTTCACGCCGAGCACCGCCGCCCTCGCCCAGATGGGGTCTCCGAGCAGCCAGTTGATCGGCTCCGGGCTGATGTCGAGCAGCGCCAGCAGGCGGTTGATGGCGCCGAAGTTCTGGTTGAGGAAGCCGCGCCACACCTGGATGGTGATGACGCTGGGCAGCGCCCAGGGGATGATCAGCAGCGTGCGGTAGAGGTTGCGGAAACGCAGCGCCTTGTTGTTCAGCAGCACCGCGAGGAACACGCCGGCGGCGGTGTTGAACAGCACGGTGAGCACGGCGAAGGTGACGTTCCAGCCGAAGACCGGGAACAGCGCGCTGGTGGCGGAGGCTGCGATGCGCCTGAAGTTGCGCAGGCCGACGTAGCCGAAGTCGTTGTAGCGCGCGATGGCGGTGATCTCGGCGCCTTCGGGCAGCGGCTCGCTCAAGACCAGAACGTCGCCGAGGTCTTGGACGATCATCACCTGAAGCGGCCGGGCGTCGAGGCGCACGCTGAGCTCGGCGATGTCCGGCTCGAACGGCGGTGCCCGCTCCAGCCTCAGCGTCCGGCCCTCTTGCGAGGTGACGCGCACCTCGAACTCGAAGCCGAGGTCGGGCAGCAGCATGCCGACAGACTCGACGACGCGCCCCTCGGGCACGTCCTCGGCGAGGGTGATGGTGGTGCCCTCCCAGGTCTCGCCGGCGAGCGTCACCTCGCCGGAGGCGTAGACGACGGCGCGGACGTCGTTGCAGCCGTCGCGCAGGTCCTCGCAGTCGAGGCTGGCGGCGTTCGCGATGGTGACGCGGGCGCCGTCGACGGACACGACCTCGGTGCGCGTGGCGATGTTGAGCTGGCCGTTGCGGATGCCGGCGTAGTCGGTGAAGGCGAGGATCACCGTCAGCACGACGGGGAAGACCGTGAAGACGAGCAGGAAGATTATCGCGGGGAGCAGGTAGTACCACGGCATGATCCACGCGAAGCGGTGCGCGATGACCCGCAGCACCATCACGAGGATCGCGACCGCGATGGGTATGCCGACGAACGCGGGCATGCCGGGGTCGAAGAGCCGCAGCAGCATCACGCCGAGCACGCCGGCCCCGGCGGCGATGAGCAGCGCCAACGCCAGCAGCGCCACCGACTTCAGCAGCCCGCCCGCGACGGTGCGGCTGCGCGGCAGGTGGTCC
>CAYYOK010000011.1:0-47666 GCA_964473205.1 uncultured bacterium
GCTCCACGTAGCCAGACCTCTCCGCAGACCTCAGGCCCGCTGACCGGCGTGCACGCCCTCGGCGATCTCCTCCAACAGCTTGGCGGTGAACGCCGGCAGGTCGTGGGGCCCGCGGCTGGTGACCAGCCCCTGATCGACGACGACCTCCTCGTCGACCCACATGCCGCCGGCGTTCTCGATGTCCGTGCGCAAGCTGCGGTACGACGTGAGCCGACGGCCCTCGACGGCGTCAGCCTCGACCAAGACCCACGGGCCGTGGCAGATCGAAGCGACGGGTTTGCCCTCGTCGAAGAACCCGGTCACGAAGGCGACGGCGTCGGGATCGGCGCGCAGGTTGTCGGCGCCTACCGTGCCGCCCGGGATCACCACCGCGTCGAAGTCGGCGCTGGACGCCTCCGAGAACGACAGCGAGGCCTCGAACTCGCCGCCCGGCTCGAGGTCGTTGTTGTTGGTGCGCACCCGGCCGGCCTTCTTCGAGACCAGCACCGTCTCGCCACCCGCCTCCTCGACCGCGCGCAGCGGCTCGACGAGCTCGACGTGATCGGTGCCCTTGTCGGCTACCAGGAACGCTACCTTCTTGCCTGTCAGATGGTGTGCCATGCCGGCAAGGTAGGCGGCCATCAGGTGAGGGGCGTGACGGCCGGATGGCAAAGGTGAACCGGGATGACGTATCTAGTAAACTCCCCTATGCCAAAACCAGCCAGCGGTAGAACATTCGTCCGGGTACTCCGTCTCTCGATCGTTCTCACGCTCGCGCTCACGGCGGTGGCCAGCGCGCAGAGTCGTCTGGACACGGTCATGCAACGCGGCCGGCTGATCTGCGGCGTGAACGCGGTCAACCCCGGCTTCGGCTTCTTGGATGAGACCACCGGCAACTACAACGGTTTCGACACCGACTACTGCCGCGCGGTCGCGGCCGCTCTCTTCGACGACCCGACGGCCGTCGAGTTCGTCCCGCTCAGCGGCGGCGTGCGCTTCAGCGCCATCCAGACCGGCGAGGTCGACGTCGTCTTCCGCAACACGACCAACACGCTCACCCGCGACAGCGAGAACGCCGTCGACTTCCTGCCGGTCAACTTCTACGACGGTCAGGGCGTGATGGTGCGCCGCGACCTCGGCGTGGACTCGGTGTTCGAGCTGGAGGGCGCGACGGTCTGCACCAACCAGGGCAGCACGACCGAGGCGAACTGGACCGACCTGGTGCGCAACCAGGGTTGGCAGGGCGGGCAGCTCCTCACCTTCGAGGATCTCGCTCGCACCTTCGCGGCGTTCCACGGCGGCCGCTGCGACGCGATCACCTCCGACAAGTCGCAGCTCGTCGGCGTGCGCGCCAGCGTGCCAGATGCCGACGCGTTCGTGATCTTGCCAGAGTCGCTGTCCAAGGAGCCTCTGGCCGGCTTCACCTTCCAGAACGACTCGACCTGGCACGGTGCCCTCACCTGGATCGTCCACGCCCTGGTCCAGGCCGAGGAGAGCGGCATCACCTCGCTGAACTTCGGCGAGTTCATGGCGTCCGACGATGTCGCCCTGCGGCGGTTCCTCGGCGCCGAGGGCTCGCTGGGCGCCGAGTTCGGGCTGCCTGTCGGCTTCGTCGCGCGCGTCATCGGCCACGTCGGCAACTACGGCGAGATCTACGAGCGCCATTTCGGCGACGCGAGCCCCTTCCCCATCCCGCGGGCCGGCACTCTCAACGAGCTGCACAGCCGCGGCGGGCTGATGTTCTCGCCGCCGTTCCGCTGAGACCGGGCGCCGCTGGGCGCGTAGAGCGGGTCTGGCCGGCTTGATGGAGGCGAGCGGATGACGAGCGCGCGCGTGCCGTTCTGGCGCGACGTGAAGAAGCTGAGCGTGCTGGCTCAGGTCGTCGCGGCGGTAGCGGCGCTCGCCTTCGCGGCGTTCCTGATCGTGACCGCTTTCAGGGGCATGGTGGCTCGTGGCATCCCGTTCACGTTCACGTTCCTGGGCGCGGAGGCGGGCTTCTCGATCAGCGAAGGCAGCCTGCTGACGATCCAGGACGGCCGGCTCGTGTGGCGTCCGTTCCAGCCGACCGACAAGTACGTCAGCGCCTTCGTCACCGGCCTGCTCAACACGCTGCGGGTCGCCGTGATCGGCATAGTAGTCGCCACCGTGCTCGGCGTGGTCATCGGCGTCAGCCGCCTCTCGAGCAACGGCCTGCTCAAGTCCTTGTCGTTCGGTTACGTCGAGCTGGTGCGCAACACACCGCTGCTGCTGCAGATGTTCTTCTGGTACTTCGCCGTGTTCCTCAACCTGCCGGCGGCGCGCGAGGCAGCCACCTGGTTCGGCGGCCTGATCGTCAGCAACCAGGGCGCGTACCTGCCGTGGCCGCAGGCGACGGCGAGCGTCTGGCCGTTCGTGCTGGCGCTCGCCGCGGCGGTGCTGGTAGGCATGCTCGCACACCGGCTCGGACGAGCGAGGGGCCGGGGCAGGCTCTTCGGTCTGGTTGCCTTCGCGCTCGCGGCCGGCGGCGGTCTGTACCTCAGCGGCGTGCCGTTCGAGCTCTCTTACCCCGAGATGGGCCGCTTCCGCATCGCCGGAGGCGCTACTCTCTCGCCCGAGTTCGCCGCCGTGCTGCTGGCTCTGGTCATCTACACCTCGGCCTTCATCGCCGAGGTCATCAGGGGCGCGATCCAGTCGATCCACGCCGGCCAGACCGAGGCAGCGCGCTCGCTGGGGCTCTCGTACGGCCAGACGATGCGGCTCGTGATCCTGCCACAGGCCGTGCGCATCGTGATCCCGCCGGTCGGCAACCTCTACCTGAGCCTGATGAAGAACACGTCCCTGGCGGTGGCGGTCGGCTACCCGGACCTGTTCAACGTCTACCGCACCATCGGCAACCAGTCTGGCCGCAGCCTCGAGGGGGTGGTGATCGTGATGCTCACCTATCTCGTGCTCAGCCTGCTGATCAGCGGCGCGATCAACGCCTACAACCGGCGCGTGATGCTGTCGTGGGGCAGGTAGCGCGCCGATGAACGCACTCGTCGCGGCGGCGCGCAAGAACCTGTTCTCCAGCCCGCTGAACACGGCGATCACGCTCGCGACGGGCACGCTCATCTTCCTGGTGGCGCGGCCGATCGCGATCTGGGTGCTCAGCGAGGCGCGCTGGGACGTGATCCCCAGGACTGCGCGGCTCCTCGCCATAGGTCCGTTCCCTCCGACAGAGGCGTGGCGCGTCTGGGTGTCGCTGGGGCTGGTGCTGCTGTGCGTGACGGCGACCGCGCTCGGCGCGAGATCGGCCAGAGGCTCGGTGCTGCGGCGCCTGAGCGCGCTGCTGTGGGTGGCGGGTCCGGGCGTGAGCGTGGCGCTGCTGCTCGCGGTGCCGATGAACCTGTGGGGTGGGCTGTTCCTTACCATCGTCCTGACGGTCACGTCGCTGGCCATCGCGTTCCCGTTGAGCGTGCTGCTGGCGCTCGGCCGCACCAGCAAGCTGCCGATCGTGAGGATCCTCTCGACCGCGTTCGTCGAGCTGATGCGCGGCGTTCCGCTGGTCTCGGTGCTGTTCCTCGCCTGGCTGATGGTGCCGCTGTTCGTGCCGGAGAACTGGCGCTCGCCCCAGCTGATCCGCGCGATCATCGGCTTCGCCCTGTTCAACGCCGCCTACTTCTCCGAGTACGTGCGCGGCGGGCTTCAGGGCGTTCACAAGGGCCAGCACGAGGGCGCCTGGGCGCTGGGTCTCTCTCAGACGGACACGCTGCTGCGCATCGTCCTGCCGCAAGCGATCCGCTCGGTGATACCTGGCCTCGTCGGCCAGTCGATAACGGCGTTCAAGAACACCTCGCTCGTGGTGATCATCGGGCTGCTCGACCTGCTCGGCATCACCCAGTCGATCCTCGCCAACCCGAGCTTCCTGGGCCTGGAGCGCGAGCTCTACCTGTTCCTGATGGTCCTCTACTTCATGTTCTCGAGCCTGATGTCGTACGGGGGTCGCCGCCTCGAAGCGAGCATGGGCTTGGGGCGGAGGTAGGGCGAGGTCTCTCGGGCATCGCGATGAGCGCAACGTGACACGCGGCTCACTCCGCGTACACGCGCCTCCGGCACCATGACCGGGCCTGGAGGTGACGCATGAGAGACGCAACCAGAGGGCTTGGCGCCGGCACGCGCTGCGCCGGCCGCGTGAGGAAGTGGCCACTGGCCGCACTGCTGGCCGCGCTGACGGCGGCGACGCTGGCGCAAGCTCCACCGGCGCAGACGGCTCCGATACTGTTCGAGAACGTCGCAGTCTTCGACGGCGAGGAGCTGCACGCGCCTACCAACGTGCTGGTCGAGGGCGGCGTCATCACCGCTCTGGGTGAGGGCACGGTGGCCCCGGAAGGCGCCGAGGTCATCGACGGCAGCGGCATGACGCTGATGCCGGGCCTCATCGACGCCCACGTTCACGCGTTCACGGCGGAGGCGCTGCAGCAGGCCCTGATGTTCGGCGTCACGACGGTCCTAGACATGTTCACGGACGAGGCCTTCGCCCAGGCCATGCGCGAGGAGCAGGCGGCCGAAGGCGCGCCGGCGCGCGCCGACCTGTACTCGGCCGGCGCCTTGGCGACGGCGCCCGGCGGGCACGGCACGCAGTTCGGGCTGGACATCGAGACCCTCGAGAGCCCGGAGGACGCCGGACCGTGGGTGGCCGGCCGCGTCGCGGCCGGAGCCGACTACGTCAAGGCAGTGATCGAGACCGGCGCCGAGATGAACCTCGACTACGCCACCTTGGACGCCGAGACGCTGCGCGCCGTCGTCGAGGCAGCGCACGCGGCCGGGCTGCTCGTCGTGACGCACGTGCAGACGCTCGAAGCCGCTCGCACGGCGCTGGAGGCCGGCACCGACGGCTTCGCGCACGTGTTCTCCGATGCCGTGCCCGACGCCGGCTTCGTCCAGGAGCTCGTCGAGGCCGGAGCCTTCGTCATCGCCACCTTGAGCGTGTTCCAGAGCGTCGGCGCCAACGACCCGATCGACTCCACCCTCGCCGAGGACGAGCGCTTCGCGCCGTACCTGGCGCCGCTCGACCTTCAGAGCCTCGGCAGCCCGTTCCACGGCTTCGAGGCGCTGAGCGTCGACAACGCGCGCGGCGCGGTGCGGCTGCTTCACGAGGCCGGCGTGCCGATCCTCGCCGGCACCGACGCACCCAACCCCGGCACGGCTCTCGGCGCCAGCATGCACCGCGAGCTCGAGCTGCTGGTCGGATCCGGCCTGACGCCGACGGAGGCTCTGGCCGCGGCCACCTCGGTGACGGCCGAGACGTTCGGCCTGACCGACCGCGGCCGCATCGCGACCGGGATGGTCGCCGACCTGCTGCTGGTCAGCGGAGACCCGACCAGCGACATCCTCGCTACCCGCGACATCGCCGGCGTGTGGAAGCGCGGTGTCAGAGCCGACAGGGCCGGCTACGCCGAGCGCATCGCGGAAGCCGTAGAGGCCGCCGCGGCCGCCGTTGAAGCCCTGCAGGGCGAGGGCCCGGTGCCGATCAGCGACTTCGAGGACCAGAGCTTCGGCGTGTCGTTCGGCTTCGCGTGGCAGCCCACGACCGACGAGCAGGCCGGCGGCGACTCCAGCGCGGAGCTCGAGGTCGTCGAGGGCGGCGCCGACGGCACCGCGGGCGCCCTGAGGGTCAACGGCAGCATCGGCACGGCCTTCCAGTTCCCATGGGGCGGCGCGATGTTCATGCCTGGCGCCGTGCCCTTCGGTCCTCTCGACCTCTCGAGCAAGCCCACGCTGGCCTTCTGGGCCCGCGGCGACGGCGGCACCTACCGCGTGCAGCTCTTCTGCGCCAACACCGGCCAGACGCCGCCGCAGGAGACCTTCCAGACGACGGACGAGTGGCAGAGCTTCGAGTTCGACCTGGGGAGCATCGGCGACTGCGACACGAGCGCCGTCTCCGCCATCATCCTCTCGGCTGCCGACACCGGACCTTACGAGTTCTTCGTCGACGAGGTGGAGCTTAGGTAAGTCGCTCGGCCACGCGACGCGGAAGCCGGCCACGGCGCGTCACAGCGCCGTGGCCGGTTCGTGTCGCCCTAGGCTGCCGTTGACGATATATAGGACTCCTATGTATATACTCGGGTCGTGGAAGGAGGTGAGACGACGACGCTCTCCCAGATCACGACGGGCCTTGGCAAGCTCGGCGCGGTGCTCCGCTCGCAGGCGTGGCGTCAGGCCGAGGCGCTGGGGCTCACTCCGACGCAGGCGCAGATCCTGGTGTTGCTCGCACAGCGCGGACCGGCCCGGGTCGGCGAGGTCGCGGCGCAGCTGGCCGTGCGTCAGCCGACCGCCAGCGACGCCGTTGCGGCACTGGTGCGCAAGGGGCACGTGCAGAAGGAGTCCGACTCGGCCGACGCCCGCGCCGCGCTTCTGCACCCCACGCCCGCCGGCCGGCGCGCGGCCGAAGCCATAGCCACCTGGCCCGACGCGTTCCTCGGTGTCCTGGACGTGTTGGACGAGACCGATCGCGGCGCCCTGCTCCGCGCCCTCAACAAGATGATCCGCGAGCTGCAGGTCCGCGGCGAGATGCCCACCCAACGGATCTGCGCCACCTGCACGCACTTCCGGCCGAACGCCCACGCCGACATCGACGCGCCGCACCACTGCGCCTTCCTCGACACGGCCTTCGGCGACGGCGACCTGCGCATCGACTGCCCCGACCACGCCACCGCACCGGGTCCGCAAGGCCAGTCGAGCTGGGAGCGCTTCGCCGCCGAGGCGACTTAGGCCTAGGACACCAGAAGCATAGAGCGCCCACTCGCTGCCACGAGCCGGCGCTCGGTTCGCCCCAGCCGCAGCATTCCCAGCTACAAGGAGGAGCACTCAGATGATTGCACAAGGCTCTAACCGCCGCCCGCGCGTCAGGCTCGCCCTAGGCGCACTGACACTGGCTCTAGGCATCTGCCTACTGTTAGGCGTCGGCTCGGCGCACGGACGCATCGAGGCGCCAGCCGGCGACGCCGAGCTCGCCGACTTCGACATCGTCCAGGCACACATCACCATCCAGGGCAACGTCGCCACGTTCCGCATGGAGGTCTCCGGCCGGGCGGGCGAGTCGCGCCCGACGGCGACCGGCCAGCTGGCCGGCTCCGAGGTCTTCGCCTACGTCTGGCCCACGACCATCGACAGCTACGAGGTGGGCTTCGAGGCCGCGGCCGGCATCCTGGCCCTCGCCGTGACCGCCCACCCGGACTTCGACGACACTCCCCTGTTCGACGAGAACGGCGACGGCGACCCCGAGAACGACGGCTGGGTCTGGCATAGCCACTGGGTGGTGCTCGGCCCCGACGACGCCTGTGGGGAGGGCGCGCTGAAGGTCGTCGACATCCCTGAAGGCGCGATGCCGCGCCTGCCGAAGACCTGGCCCGGCCTGCCGCTGCTCATCGACAGCCCCGGCTGGCAGCCGCTTCTCGGTCAGCAGACGGTGACCGTGCGCGTGCCTTTCGAGAACATCGCGGCCGTCGAGGAGGCCCACTTCGACGGCGTCACCGCCGGCCTGCGCGTCAACGCCAACCTCCACGCTCCACTGCTGTGCGTGGTGGACGTCTTCGACGTCGCCTCGGGCGACCTCAGCCTGCCTGGGGTACCAGGGCGCTGAACGACGACGAGCGATGTGGGTCAGGACGGGACACCTGACCGTTGTCGCAAGCGTCCTCGACGCCTACCTTGACGGCGAGGAGGGCAACGAGATGAGAGACGGCTTCTTCGCTATCAACCTAGGCGGCGGGGATCGCGCCATCAGAGCGATCCTGGGCCTCGCCGGCATCTGCGCGTGGGCTTTCGGCTGGCTCGCGGGGTCGTGGGCGGTGGTGGTCGGCATCGTCGGCATCGTCCTCGCCCTCACCGCCGCGTTCGGAACCTGCCCGCTCTACCGCGTGCTAGGCATCCGCACCACGCCCATGGCCCAGCGCACCTAGCGTTCGGACCTCGTTCCACGCCGCCCACGTGACCTCCGCGTGGGCGGCGGGCTTTTTGTCGTCGGCTCTGTCGGAAGGGCATCTAGGCTTCTTGAGCTGGAGGCAGAAGACGAGAACTGACGCGACGCCGGCGATTTAAGTCCGGGTTAAAGCCCACGCAAGTACGTTCGCCCGGTGCGTGGCCCACGGGTAGGTGCAGCGCCCTCGCGCCACGAGATCGGAGCGCTCGTGAACCGTATCGGACTCGTACCGGCAGCCCTGGCCGGACTCCTCGTCATCAGTCTGTTGGCATCATGCAGCGGCGAGACGCAACCACCTCAAGGCGACGGTGACAGCAAGGTAGCCGCGGCCGCAGCGGGCCCGTTTCACTCGCTCGCCTTGACCGACGATGGACGGGTACTGGCCTGGGGGCTCGGCGACGACGGGCGGGTCGGCAACTGCTCCTCGACCTCGCCGACACCGACGCTGGTACCGGGCCTGACGGACATCGTCGCGGTGGCTGCGGGCAACCGGCACTCGTTGGCTCTGGCCGAGGACGGGACCGTGTACGCCTTCGGCAGCGACGTCGAGGGCCAGCTCGGCTGGACGGGCGTTACTTCCTGCAGCCCGGTCGAGTCGTCGCTAGACGCGACCATCGTCGCGATCGGCGCCGCCAACGACACATCGTTCGCGCTCGACGACGAGGGCGGGCTGTGGGCCTGGGGTGGCAACGCGCGCTACGGCCTAGGCGATGGCTCTACGACGAGCCGGAACTTGCCGGCGAAGGTCGAGGGTCTGCCTGCCGTCGTCTCGTTCAGCGCCAGTGAGACCGCCGTGTTCGTGGTGACGGAGAGCGAGGGCGTGTGGGCCTGGGGCCTTGGCCACGCCGGGATGCTGGGTACGGGCGATACGGCCGATCAGACGACCCCCGTCCGGATCGAGTCCCTCGACGACTACGACATCGTTCGGGTCGCGCCTGGTTACGCGTACTCGGTTGCGCTGCTGGAGGACGGCACCTTGCTCGGATGGGGCACGAACGGTCAGGGGCAGCTGGGCAGGACCGCGGGAAGCCCGACTACGATCCTCGTGCCTGACGCGATCCCGGACCTCAGCGGCGTCGAGTCCCTGACTGCGGGGCCGATCACCGTCGTGGCCGTCATCGACGGCACGCCCTTCACGTTCGGCGGTAACGCCAACGGGGAGCTCGGCCGCGGGTCCGGGTACGGCCACCACGGAACGCCTACGGCTGTCGATCTCGACGGCGTCATCGCCGTAGCGATGAGTCACAGCGGCACGCAGTCGAGCGTCCTCGCGGTGCACGACGACGGCACGCTGTCGGGTTGGGGCTGGAACGCGTACGGCCAGGTAGGGACGGGGCAGGCTGAGTCAAGGTACTACACGCCGGTTTCGGTGCCGCTGCCTTGAGCCGGGTGCAGCGGACCGAGCGACCGACTCGAGAAGACGTGAAAGCACTTCGGACCACGTTCGACGCGGACCCACGAGATGAGTCCGGTCATGGAGGCGACAGCATGGACGACTCTGAGCAAGTAGGCGTGACGACACCGGTGCGGAGGAGCAGCGGGCGGGTCTTCGGAGCTCTGTTAGTAGCAGCGGCACTGCTGGTACTGGGCGGCTGCTCGCAACCGGGCGGAGAAGAGGCGCTCGATCCCTTCTACCTCGATACCTACAGCCCCGGCGGGACACCCACAGCAGCGGGGCCAAGGCTGGCGGCAGGCGTCAGCTACGTGGTGACCGTCGAAGGCACCCACAGCTCCTGGGGCTACGACGAGTGGCTCACGGGAGTCTGCCGCGGCGAGCCGGACGCCGAGCCCATGTACCCCTCGCCGACCGTTCAGAACGGCATGGTGGGGATGGACGCCGTCTGGGTGTTCGCGGTGCCGAACGGCTCGAGCCGCTGCGGGAACATCGTGCCGTTCCGCGGCAGCGCGGTCAGGATGAGCCTCAACGGCGGCGCGAGCTTCCAGGATCTGAGCACGCTGACGGAAGGCACCGGGCCCACGGAGGGTCACAGGTACGAGTACGAGGTCACGGGCCACGGCATGACCTTGGTGATGAACCGAGGCAGCGGGAACTCCAGCAACAACTACGGCAGGCTGTACATAGAAGTGCGGCGGGCAGTGTCAGAGTAGAGTTCGAGAATGCTGACGGTCGCGCTCCAGGAGTGGCTGCTCGACTCCGACCCTGCACTGCGCTGGCAGGTCGAGCATGATTTGTTAAGCGAGCCGCCAGACGTCTGGGAGGCGACCCGAGCGAGGATCGCCACCGAAGGCTTCGGCGCGAGGCTCCTGGCCCTGCAGGACGAGGACGGCCGGTGGGCCGGCGGCGCCTTCTTCCCCAAGGACTTCGACTTCGACGGGCCAGAGACGGCTCCAGGAGCGGGGCAGCCTTGGACCGCCACCACCTGGTCGCTCTTGATGCTGTGCGAGTGGGGCATGGACCCTGCGCCGCTCATAGCGCGCGGAACCGTGGAGCTACTGGAGAAGAACGCGCGCTGGGAGTACGACGACCTGCCTTACTGGGGCGGCGAGGTCGACTGCTGCATCAACGCCTGGACCGTGATGAACGGGCTGTGGCTCGGCGCCGACATCAGACCGATCGTCGACTGGTTCCTCGAGCACCGGCTCGCCGACGGCGGATGGAACTGCGAGTGGGTGGACGGCAAGACCGTCTCCTCGTTCGACTCCACGCTCAACTCGCTGAAGGGGCTGCTCGCCTACCAGGCAGCTGAAGGGAGCAGCCCCGAGCTGCTGGAGGCCCGGCGCGGCGGAGAAGAGTACCTGCTGAGACGCAACCTCTTCCGCCGCCTCTCCACCGGCGAGCCCGTCGCTCCCCGGATGGGCCTCTTCGCCTACCCGTTCCGCGCGTTCTACAACGTGCTCAACGCCGCCGAGTACTTCCGGCAGGCATCACTTCTGGACGGCTCGGCCCCCGATCCGCGCATGACCGAGGCGATCGAGATGATCCGCGCCGCCAGACAGCCGGACGGCACCTGGCTACAGGCTCGGCGCCACCCAGGACGGGTCTGGTTTGAGGTGGACGTGCCCGGCGGCGAGCCTTCGAAGTGGCTGACCCTGTACGCGACCAGAGTGCTGAACTGGTGGGACTCCTGGGCAGAGCGCCGCTAGCCTCGGGCGGCGCAACCGTCAGAGAACCTTCGGACTAGCCTTCGACGAGCCAGGTGCGAGGTGCGAGAGAACCCGGCGCCACAGCGGGATCACCAGCATGTGGCCGGCCGCCGGCACCATCTCGACGCGAGAGTTCGGCAGCCGCGCATGCCACCAGCTCGCGTGCTTGTGGCCGGCCACCGGGTCGGCCGCGCCGTAGAGCAGCAGCGTCTTGGCCTGCACCTCGCCCGGCTCGAAGCCCCAGGGTTGGAGCGAGAAGCCGGCGATGTCGGCGGCCATCCCGGCGGCTCCTTGCCTGAACGCCTCACGCAGCATGCCCGCCAGCCTCTCCTTCGCTCCTGGGATCGCCAGCGCCTGGGAGTCGGCGTCGCCGGCTCCCAGGGCTGCCAGCGCTTCGTCCGCCGCGGGGTCGTCGGGCACCATGACGGCGAGCTGCTCGCTCAGCACGGCATGCACCTGCTCGGGCGGAAGTCCCCTGAGCGCTTCCAGGCCGGCGGCGTACTCGGCGGGCACCCACGGCACCGCCTCGTGAGGCGCCGGCGTGCCTACCACCACGACGCGGTCGACCAGCTCAGGATGCCTGGCCGCCAGCGCCAGCGCCACGCGTCCACCGGCCGACCAGCCGACGACGCCGACCGGCCCGGTCGGTGAGGCCTCCCTCTGCATCAGCACCTCGGCGATGTCGGCCGCAGCCGAGGAGACGCTCGCCCACTCACCGGTCGCGACCGGCTCGGAGAGACCGTAGCCGGGGCGGTCGATGGCTAGAAGGCTGACGTCGCGGGCGGCGGTCTCGGTCGGACCTGGGTCGAAGGCGCCCGAGCCGGGAGCGGGGTGGCAGAAAACCACGGTGCGAGATCCAGGTTCGGCGGTGAGGGTGCGCACCGCTACCCCACGGCCAGAGGCGAGTCGAGACACCTCGACGGTCGCAGCGACTTCGTCGCCGGTTGTCTCGTCTGCCTTCGCGTAGCTCTCGCGAGCCGCGTTCCGTTGAACGGTGTTCTGAGCCGGTTGCATCATCTCGCCTCTCAATCTCTGGCGCCTCGCAAGCTAGCGGCCATGTCGAAAGCCTAGGCGGTAAACATGACGAATTTTGGCCGGGTTTCTACGCGCGGCGTCAGGACGACACGTCCGCAGGCTACCGGATCCCCGCCACCCGCGCCCTCTCCAGCCCGTCGAGCAGCAGGTCGAGCGTGAACTCGAACTCGGTCTGGCTGTCGCACCAGCCGAGGTTGGGATCGTCGTGCGCGTGAACCTCGGACTCGACCATCGCCACCAGGTGGGGGACGGCCTTGGCCATCGCGGCGAAGTCGGCCTCGGCCATCTCGGGATCGAGACCCTCGCCCATCGGGCCGGGGCTGAACACCTCCGAGACGTAGCCCAGGAGCATGCTGCCGAGCGAGTGCAGAGCGCGGTGGCCGAGGTGGTACGAGAGCCCACCGTGCACCATCGTGGCCAGGGCGTCCTCGAACACGAGGTACAAGCCGTGCGGGACGGTCTGGCGAGACCCGATCAGGCCAGGGGCCCAGGGGTGGCGCAGCATCACGGAGCGAGCGTTCAGGCAGCGGCGACGCAACACGGCGCGCCAGTCGCGCTCGGCGGCGCTGCGGTCGAGCGGACCGACGGCCGCGTGGATCTCGGCGACGACGGCACCGACCAGGCCGTCGAGAAGCCCGTCCTTACCGGGCAGGTGGTGATAGAGGGACATCGCCTCGACTCCCAGATCGGCTCCGAGGCGGCGCATCGTGACCGCCTTCAGGCCCTCGCGGTCGGCGAGCGCCAGGGCGGCGCTCAGCACGCGCTCGCGGTCAAGGGGCTCTCTGATCGCTCGAGTGCTCAGGGCAGCTCCTCCCTCTTGCCATCACCTTACATCGTATAGTAGCCTTACTGCGTAAGGCCGCCTCGCCCCGCAAGGCGGCTCTCTTTGGCGACGCGACCTTACATAGTAAGGCGCCCGCCTGGCAGCGCAGGGCGCGAGCCCTAGAAGGAGCGAACCGTGCACAGACGCATCCGCATCGCCCGCACCACCGGCCTGCTCTACCTCGCCATGGCCCTAGTCGGCGGTATCGGTTTCCTGCTGATCCGCCCGCAACTCCACGTGCCCGAAGATCCGGCCGCGACGCTGACACGCCTCGTCGAGCGGGATGGCCTCGCGAGGTTGGGGATCGCGTTTGAGCTGGCCACGGTGGTGGTCCAGGCGCTGCTAGCCCTCTCGTTCTTCCGCCTGTTCCGCGCGGTCGACACCTTCGCCGCCGGCGCGCTCGCCGCATTCGGGATGATGAACGCCTCCGCCATCATGGGGAGCGCAGCGTTGCTGGCGAGCGCGCGGCAGGTGGCGCTCGACTCCGGCCTGGCGCCCGCCGGCGACGGCGCGCAGATCGCACAGCTGCTGTACGCGATCAGCTCCAACTTCTGGAGCGTCGGCGGGTTGTTCTTCGGCCTGTGGCTCCTGCCGATGGGTTGGCTCGTCCTGCGCTCCGGTTGGATGCCGCGGCCCCTGGGTTGGGCGCTGCTCGTCGGCGGCGTCGGTTACGTGATCTCGTCATTCGCGACCTACCTGCTGCCCGGCGCCACGCTCCTCATCGACGGTCTGCCCCTGCTCGCGACGGTCGGCGAGTTCTGGATCCTCGGCTACCTCGTCGTCATCGGAGTGCGGCCGGCTGCGACCGACAGGGCGGCTCGCGGGGTTGACGCCGGCCTTCGGCACGAGCCTGTGAGCAGATCCATGACAAGCCCATTACTGGGCGTCGATACAGCGGCTGACTCTTGATCAGCGGGTTATAGGTTCGAGCACTATGCGACCCACCGATCAGACCGGCACTGCGACGTACGATGGCCGCGATGCACGTAACAGAGCGCGGTTCGGGGACGCCGGTCGTCCTGATCCACGGCTTCAGCCCGGATCATCGGATCCTCCTGCCTCTGGATCCGGTCCTCGAGCGGCACGGCGGCTGGCGCCGCATCTACCCGGACCTGCCCGGCATGGGCCTCTCCCCCGCCGACCCCGCGATGACCAGCACCGATGCCGTCGCCGACGCGGTGGCGCAGATGATCGGCGAGCGGATCGGCGCTGAGCCCTTCGCCCTGGTCGGCAACTCGTTCGGTGGCATGATCGCGCGGCGGCTGGCGCACGACTTCCGGTCTCAGGTGCTGGGTCTGTGCCTGGTGGCGCCGGTGATAGTCGCCGACCCCGCGCGTCGCGACGTCCCCAAGCGCATGATGCTGAAGGAAGACCCGGATCTGCTCGCCTCGCTCTCCCCCGGCGACGCCGAGCAGTATTCGGTGCTGTCGGTCGTCCAGTCGCGCGAGAACTGGCAGCTGTTCAACGAGTTCGTGAAGCCTGGCATCGAGATCGCCGACCAGGACGCTCTAGCTGCCATCAGGTCGTCTTACGCCCTCAGTGTGGAGCCGGAGGAGGCCGACCCGGCCCTGTTCGAGCAGCCGACCCTGTTCGTCACAGGCCGCCAAGACTCCGCCGTCGGCTACGCTGACGCGCTCAAGGTCTTGAGCCACTACCCGCGCGCCGCCTTCTACCTGTTCGACCAGGCGGGGCATAACGTGCATCTCGATCAGCTCGACCTGACCAAGGCCGCCTTCGAGGAGTGGTTGGCGAGGATGCGGGCCGCGGAACTGACGCTGTAGTCCCGCCATCGCCGAGTGGCCGCGAGTTGCTCACGAGTCGGCTAGCTGACCACAGGCCATCGATGAGGTACACTGTTTGCCGCCTTCGCGTCGTGCCGGCGCGTGCGGTGGGTATGGGTCGTTAGCTCAATCGGTAGAGCAGCTGACTCTTAATCAGCGGGTTATAGGTTCGAGTCCTATACGACCCACCATCTGGAACCCCGTCCTGGACGGGGTTTCTTGTCGTAGCTACGCTCGAGAGCGGCGAAGTCGATCGCGCTACCCAGCAGAGCGTCGTACGCACTCAACAACTGCGACTCCGAGTTGAAGTAGGATCGGCGTACTCAATGGCCGAGACCAAGACCAAGTTCACGGGCGCCAGCGTCGACGAGTACATCGCGTCGAGAGGCAATGAGCAGCAGCAGGCCGACAGCCGGCAGCTGATGGCGCTGTTCGAGAAGGTCACCGGCGAAGAGCCGAAGATGTGGGGACCTAGCATCGTCGGGTACGGCTCGTATCGCTACGTCTACGAGAGCGGGCACTCAGGCGAGGCTCCAGTGGCGGCCTTCGCGATCCGAGGGCGCGAGCTGGTCGCCTACATCTCGGTCGAGAGCCCTGAGCAGCAAGCGCTGCTGGCAAAGCTCGGCAAGCACAGGATGGGCAAGGTGTGCCTCTACTTCAAGCGGCTGTCCGATCTGGATCTAGCGGTGCTGGAGAAGCTGGTGGCGAACTGTGTCGCTGAGACGAAGCGGCGGTACGGTTGAGGCCGAGGCGATCAGGCTTCAGGGAACCTCTGATACACCATCCACACGTACAAGTATAGGATCAGAACGCCCATCGAGAGCAGAACGCCGATGGCCGCTCCGGTGATCCAAGGCCAGATGGTTCCGGACGCACCGAAGATCGGACCAGGCAGCGACCCCACCAAGAGCAACAAGAGCGGAATCGTTGTCGCATACGGCAACAGGACGAGCACGTAGAGAGCTTGGCGAACCGCGGCCGCCTCAGCCTGCGGGAGCAAGACTCGCCTTCTGCCCCTGAAGGAGAAGACCTCTCCGTGATCGGTAGGCGTGAACATCGCGTCGATCTGCCTTCGGCCTGTGAGCAACTCCAGTAGATCCACGGCGTGGGAGCCTCTCTAAGGATGCCGACCTGAGTCTCTCGACTCAGCTCTGGGGCGAGGTCACGAGGCCAGCTTACTATCGGGCCACGCCTTACGCTGACCGCTTCGCCATCAGAGATAGCGACGATCCGATGCACGAAGAAATATGGTTCTCGCATGCGACGGCGCCATCAGGTACTAATCGAGTCGGAGGCTCAGCGTGCAGGTTCTCGTCATCGGAGCGGGTCAGCTCGGCAAGGCGGTACGTAAAGCGCTCGACCGCCGCGGTATCTCGGCCCTGTTGGTGTCACGCTCAACTGGGTTCGATGTGCTCACCCAGGAGCGCTCCACCGATATCGGCGAGCCAGATGTCGTGGTCGAGGCAACGGACATCGTCACGCAGCACGCGGGGCGAGCGAGGGAGTTCTTCGTTCGCTCGACGCGGGCCGTGAACGCGGTAGCTCGGGAGGCCGGCGCCCGGCACGTCCTGGTCTCGATCGTCAACTGCGACGAACCCGCGCTTCAGGGTAACGGCTACTACGCGGGCAAGGCAGAGCAGGAGCGCATCGCGCGCGTAGAGCACACAGGCCTGACGATCGTGCGCTCGACGCAGTGGTTCGAGTTCGCCCGGCAGATGCGGGAACGGATGCGCTTAGGGCCCCTGGCTATCGTCCCCGCGATGACCATCCAACCTGTCGCGCTCGACACGGTGGCCGAAGTCGTCGCCGACTGCGCCAGCGGCGAGCGCACCGGCCCGCTGCACGAGGTGGCAGGGCCGGACGCGACGACGCTGTGGCGTATGACGACGGCGCTGCCCGGCAGGGGCCCCCTGCTGGTTCCCGTCTCGGTCCCCGGCCGAGCGGGCCGCGCGCTGCGCGACGGGACCCTCCTACCAGGCCCCGATGTCGAGTTGCAAGGACCAAGTTTCGCTGAGTGGCTCGCGGGCGGAACAGAGTCACCGGAGAGCGTTCCGACAAGAGTAGCGGTATGAGCGACGACGAAGTCGGGTTGACGTCTTCGGCAGCCTTTCTGGGCAGGAGGGTGACGGTGCGAGTCGACCGCCCGCTCGGCAGCAAGCACCCCAAGCACGGCTTTCTGTACGAGGCGAACTACGGTTACGTGCCTGGCACCACTAGCGCGGACGGCGAGGAGTTGGACGCGTACGTACTCGGTGTCTCAGAGCCGATCGAGACGTTCGAGGGCGACTGCATCGCGGTGATCCAGCGCTTCGAGGAGGATGACGACAAGCTCGTCGTGGTCCCCTTCGGCACGCGCCTCTCGGAAGAGGAGATCAGCTCGATGACGCACTTTCAGGAGCGGTACTTCAGCTCCAGGATCGTCTGGCCGGATTGACGGCGCGAACCGTCGGTCGAACCGGGTCTGGAGCGCCCTTACCCAAGCGCAGTGAGACGACTACGAAATGCCTGTTAACCTACTCGAATGCCAGCCGACCCGGCCCCCACCGCCGACTTCGCGACCCGCAACGGTTTCGACACGCGTGTGGGCGCCTACTGCGTCCTGGTCGAGCGAGGCTCGATCTTGTTGGCACACCTACATCCCGATGTGTTCGACAAGGAAGAGTGGACGCTACCCGGCGGAGGGTTGGAACCGCACGAGACGCCAGAGCAGGCCGCCGTGCGCGAGCTGTACGAGGAGACCGGCCTGAACGTCGAGCTCACCGGCCTGCTGGCGGTGGACAGCTTCACCGTCCCGGCCGAGGAGCGGATCGCGGCAGCCGACCGTCAACGAGCCCTGTTGTCTCTCAGGATCATCTACACCGCGAGGCGGACAGGCGGCAGCCTGCGGCCGGAGCCGGACGGTTCAACGGACGAGGTCGCATGGATAGATCTCGACAAGGTGACCGCCATCAGCCGGGTCGAGCTGGTTGACGTGGCGGTAAGGGCGTACCTAGCGGCTCGCGTAGGTTAGGGCGGGCGAGGTTGAGCGGGATCGCGGCGATCACGCGGCGTCCACTGGCCTACTCGATGTCGAGCTTGAGCGCCGCAGCTCCACGCAACTGCGCGACCTTGCCCGCCTCCTCGCGCAGGTGCTCCGATGACCTAGAGCCCAGCGGCCGGAACGTCTTGACCGTCAGAGTCAGCGTGCGGCCGCTCTTGCGCGGCCGCCAGGTCCCGACGATCTCACCGTCGGCCAGCACCGCTCCCGGGGCACCGACGGTCTTCCAGACCTCGCGCTGATGCCGCCTGTCGACGATCGTGTCCCTGTCGCGCATCTGCGTGTAGGGGTCGCTCGGCGGCAGCAACCGCAGCCCCCGCATCACTGACGGCGACTCGAAGCGGTCCAGGTCGTCGGCGAGGATCCATGCCTGCTTGCCATCGAGCTCGACCGGGACCAGCTCGTCCTCCAGCAAGCTCCACCAATGATCGGCGTCGCCGGTGCGAACCCCCAGCCACGCCGCGAAGTCCTTGCGAGTCGACGGTCCGTAGCACCGCAGGTAGCGGCGCAGCAGCTCGGCACGCGCGACCTTCGGATCGACCTCTGGGATCGGCTGACCGAGCCACTCGTCGACCAGCGCGAACGGCGCCTTGTTCTCCGCGCGCGGCACGAAGCAGACCACTCGCTGCAACGTGAGGATGCGAACGCAGAAATGAACGACCGCCTCGCCCAAGGGTTGACCCTTGGCATACGGGCCCTCTGCCTCCCAGAGGTCACGCTGACTCTGCGGCAGCTTGCGAGCGATGCGCTCGGCGAGCTCTGCGCCCAACTCGTCGATGGCCAGTTGCCGTCCGGTCAGCACATCGCGGATCTCGGCCCGGGTCAGCTCGACGGCCTCCGTCAGGCTCATGCCGAGCTTGTCGACGGCCTGCTCCACGCCGAGGACGAGGCGCCGCATCGCTTCCTCGGTCGGCGGCAGGACGCCGGTGGTGAACACCGGCGCATCGACGGTCGGGAAGAAGAACGGCGAGCCACGCATGCACCAGCTCTGCAGCAGGCTCTTCTCTTTGGCGACGAGGGTGTCCAGTTTCTCTTGCGTCAGGCCTCGCAGCCTGGCGTGCAACGCGAGCAGTGCCGAGCCCGGCGGGCTGTTCTGGACGCCGCACCGACCGGCCACGTCGAGGAGGGTGTCCTCGCCAGACCGCTCGGTGAGGCCGTGGGCCTCGAGGCGGAACGCGATGACGGCGGCCTTCGAGACCCTCGTCGACATAGGTACACGCTATCGCGGTGCGCGAGATCCTGCCGGCTACGAAAGCGCGCGCGACCGGGGCGTTCAGCGTCGGCAGGGCCGCTCCACCCCACGCTTCGGCGTCAACCCTGCCGCAGCTCCGCCGACACCCCGAAGAAGGCCGCGTACCGATCGACCGCGGCCGCCATAGCACCAAGCTCAGCGTCTGCGAGGCGCTCGAGGAGCTTGACCTCGATCACGACCGCTGACGTGCGAAAGTCGCGCCTCCAGGAGCCGACTATCCGACCGTCTAGCAGCACGACGTGCGTGAGAGCGTTGCCCAGCGCCACCAACGCCCTGCCGACATCGGACGCGACGATCTGCTCCCACCCCCTGTAGCTGGCTATGTACTCGTCGTAGATCGAGAGCAGATGGACCGTGGGCGAAGGGGCAGTCTCGGGATCCGCGCCGGGAGCAAACCACTGCCTGCCGCTGTCAGTCTCGACGCTGTCCAGCTCGCCTCTCACGGCCTCTAGCCCTTTGCGGGCATCCGTCAGGGTCAGGCCAGCCCACTTGGCGAGGTCGTGCTCGTTCGCAGGGCCGCGGCTGGCGAAGTAACGTCGCGCCAGCTCGGCTAAAGCTTCATCTCGTTGGAGGCTCCTGGCGGCCTTCGCGCGGTCGGCGAACAGCGCGTAGCTGAGCTGCTTGCCCTTGCGAGGCCCGCTGACGATGGTCCTGGTCAGCTCGGCATGAGCCATCAGGTAGGTCAGTTGCATCGGGGCGGCGACCGGCAGGCCGGCCGCGGCTAGGACCGGCTTGAGCTCCTCGCGCGTCATGTGCCTATGGCCCGACAGAGTCTCCGCGAGCACCTCGTCCGAGCGCCCTAGGATCTGCTCGGTCAGGCCCAGCTTGCGGTACATGGTGCCGTTGATCGCCTGTACCCGTGGCGCGGTCAGCTCCAGCAACCAAGCGATGTCCTCAGGCAGGACGAAGTGCCAGGTCGGCCTCAGCACGTGGGTGCGCAGGATGGAGCCGGCGTCGAAGGCTCGGTTAACGCCCTCGTGCCCGACCCGGGCCGCTCTTAGGCCGATACCCCAGGCTGCTCCTAGATAGTCCTGCGATTGCATCGCCACCAGGTGCGAGACGACCTGCTCCGCGGCGGAGAACTGCTGGCGGCCGATGCCGAGGTTGTGCAGGCGCCGGGTGATGAGGCTCACGCGTCAGTCTAGTGGCGCAAGCAGCAGCGACGCGGAACCCGCCTGCGGTTCTTGGCATATCAGATGTGATAAGCTAGGTCTGTGGCTGCGCCCTCACCCATACTCGCGGAGGTTCTCGAGTCCGCGGCTCGACTCCAAGAGGTGGTGCCGGACGCCGTCCTGGTCGGTGGAGCCGCGGCGGCGCTGCACGCCTCCCACCGCGACTCCTTCGATCACGACCACGTTCTCGCCGATCTGAGTGAACGCTTCGAGTTGGTCCTAGAAGCGATCGAGAGCACGGACGGCTGGGTCACGAACCGCGTCGTTCCCAAGAAGATCATCCTCGGGGAGCTCGGCGACATCGAAGCCGGCGTGCGCCAACTGATCCGCCGCCGGCCGCTGGAGACCATAGAGGTCGAGCTGCCTTCGGGTCGCAAGCTCCGCGCGCCGACCCTGAGCGAGACGCTCAGGATCAAGGCCTACCTGGTAGTGAGCCGCAACCAGACGCGCGACTACCTCGACGTCGCAGCCTTGGCTGAGCGGATCGGGCCACGAGAGGCGGCCCGGACCCTCGCCGAGATCGACGACTACTACGCAGACCAACGCGGCAGCGGTGACGGCGTCGCTTCACAGGTAGCGCGCCAGTTGGCCGATCCTCGCCCCAAGGACTCTCGCACCACACGCGAACTTCATCGCTACAAGCGGCTTGCGCCACGCTGGCATGATTGGCGCGCTGTCGTCTCGGCATGCAAAGAGCTCTCGCTACTGATGACCGCGGGTCATGTCGCCGGCGAGGAGCCGTGGTCATGACCTTCCTCCGCTTCCGCAACATCGACGCCGACCCGACCGATCCGGTCGAGACCTGGCCGACCGAGGGCGTCATCGCAGCGCTCGAACGCGGCGGCTTGAGCGATTGGCGTCGCATCGCAGCGGCGGTGCAGGCCGACCCGTGGGGACCCGTCGCGCGGAGACTCGAGGACGCGCTCGCCGTGACGCAGCCATATGGCGTCGTCGACCTCATGCAGGCCCTGCTGGAGCGAGCGCGCGAGGATGCTATCGACGATGAACGGGCAGAGGTCGCTGGAAGAGTCGCATCGCTGCTTGGCGCTTCCGGCCTCAGTCGGGTGGACTTCGCAGAGCGCATCGGCACCTCCGCCTCGCGTCTCTCCACCTACCTCAGTGGGAAGGTGGCGCCGTCGTCGACTCTGATGGTGCGCATGGAGATGGTGGCGCGCCGGGCTAGCACGCGGCTTGCCTAGATGACCCCGGCCGTTCCCTAACCAGCAGCGAGCCACAACACCCGAAAGCGTACGCTCTACCCACATGACCGAGAGAGTCCGCCCCGACCTGTTCTTGCTCGACCCGAACGTCACGCACCTCAACCACGGCTCGTTCGGAGCGGTACCCATCCCTGTGCTCGAGGCGCAACGCCGCGCTTCCGAGGCGATCGAGCGCAGCCCTGAGCGCTTCTACCGGGCGGACCTGGCACCGGCCATCGACGCGGTCCGCACCGAGGTAGCCGCGTTCCTGAGAACCGATCCGGAAGGGCTGGCTCTGGTCGAGAACGCCACCGAAGCCGTTCAGATCGCACTGGACGCGGTCGGCCTCGAGCCCGGCTCCGAGATCGTCTACACCGACCACGCCTACGGCTGGGTCAAGGCCGCCATCGCGCGGGCATGCGCCAGGACCGGCGCGACATCTCGCTGTGTCGCGCTGCCCAAGCCACAGCCGGAAACGCCCAACTCAACCAGGCAGACACCCGATGTCTCCGCCGAAGAGCTCCTGGCCGCGCTCGAACCCGCCATCAACCAGAGCACGAAGCTGATCGTCCTCGACCAGATCACGTCGTCATCGGCGCTGCTGCTGCCGGTCGACGAGGTGTGCGAGACACTGGGAGATCGCGTACCGATCCTGATCGATGCCGCCCACGCCCCTGGAGTCGTCGAGCAGCCAGTGCCAGCCAAGGCCGCCTTCTGGCTGGGCAACCTGCACAAATGGGCTTTCGCGGCGCGCACTGCTGCGGCGCTGGTAGTCGGACCGCACGTCCGCGAGCGCGTGCAGCCACTCGTCGCGAGCGCCGGCGCCTCCGCCGGCTATCCGCGCTCGTTCAGCTACCTCGGCACACAAGACCCGACGGCGTTCCTGGCCCTACCAACCTCGCTGGCGTTCCCGACCGAGCACCTAGGCATGACCTTCCCGGAGCTCCTGCGAAGGAACACAGGGCTGCTGGACGTCGGGCTTCGGCTGCTCGCCACTCGGCTCGCTCTGGAGCCGGTCTCCCCCAACGGCCTGCCTCTTAGGGCGCTGAGCCTAGCGAGACCTGGAGACGACAGGGACGCCGCGAGGATGACCCACATCCTGCGCGATGCGGGGGTGGAGGTCGCGATCACCTCGGTAGGCGGCACCCTGCATGCGCGCGTGTCCGTGCAGGCGTACGTGGCGCTCGAGGACTTCGAGCGGTTGGCGGATGCCGTCTCTATCCAAGGAAGCAGCTAGTGCGTGTATGCGATCCGATCGTCACCTCCTCGATCAAGAGCCCATACCAGCAGAGCCTGAAGCGCAGGACATGCTGTGCTACTGTGTCTCTATGCGCAATATCACAGTTTCTGTGGATGAGGACACGTACAAGCGTGCCCGGATCAGGGCCGCGGAACTCGATACTTCGGTGTCGAAACTCGTCAGAGACTTCTTGCGTGAGTTCGCGACATCCGAAAGCGACTTCGAGCGCCTCGCTCGTCAAGAACGCGAGATCGCAGCGACCATAGTCGGATTCAGCGCATCCGACCGACTGAGTCGTGACGAGATCCACGAGAGGCGCCGTTGACTCGTTTCTTGGACACGAACGTGCTCTTGTACCGCATCTCTGACGAGCCGAGCGAGCGAGAGAAGAGGACTGTCGCCATCCAAGCGCTCGACTCTTCGGAGAACGTGCTGTCCATCCAAGTTCTCCAGGAGTTCTACGCTCAAGCCATACGCCCTTCACGACGAGGCGCTATAAGCCACCAAGCAGCCGCGGGGCTAGTAGAGGCTTGGAGTCGGTTCCCCATCGTCGAGACGACTCTGGACTTGATGCGATGCGCCCTCGACCTACACCGACGTCGCGGATGGTCGTACTGGGATGCGGCCATCGTAGCGGCGGCTATCGAAGCGGGCTGCACCGAACTCTGGACCGAGGATCTCAATCATGGCCAGACCGAAGGATCGCTCAAGATCATCAACCCGTTCCGCGACGCCTAGATAGACCTAGCCGACCCGCCCCACCCACCTGACACCGCTCCCAGTCGCCGCCCGCACCCGATCCGCGAGCTGCGCGACGTGATGATGCAGGTGCCTGATGTTGATCACCTGGTGCTCGAGCTTCGACACCTTGTACCAGTAGAAGCCGCTCTCGGGGCTGGCTAGGTCGAGCGCGTCGACGAACGGGTCGATTCGGTCGCTCAGATGCTCGACGTACTCGAGAACCTGAGACTTCGAATACGGGTTCGGCAGCAGCGGAAGCTCGCTATCAGGATCGGCCGGACCGGCGATGCCGTCGCCGTGCTGCACCTCGCCCTGATGCCCAGGCCAAGGCCGGAAGTCCTCAGGCGTCGGCTGCAGGTAGAGGTGGGTGAAGAACAACGAGTGATAGGCGATCTGCCAGAACGCGTTCGTGTGCTGCCGACTCTCCCACTCGTCGTCCGGGCACAGCTCGATCGCCTCGCGCAGCATCGCAAGGCCTGCGCGGTACTGACTCTTGAGGACGGCGCCGACGTGCTCCAGCGGTATCCCGTTAGCCGAACCTGACTCGCTCATCCCCGCCTCCTAACGCGCAACGGTCAGGAACTGCCTGACCGCGCCGAGGTGGTAGGCCGAGTGGGCGATGGCGCCCATCGCGGCTTCGATCTCGGTCTCGCCCCACGCTTCGGCCGACCGTAGCACCCGCACCAGTTCGTAGTAAGCGTCCCGCAGGCCCGACTTGAGCTCCTCCCAGCGAGCCTCGTCCACCTCGGAGACCTCGGATCTCCGTTTCCAGCCACGCGCTCATGGTGCCACAGCGCCGGCGGTCCTTAGATCCGAGCAGCATCCGATCACTATCCCTTGACAGGAATATTCTCTATGATGCATTATCAGACCCATGAGGGCAGCGATCCCGATGACAGGCGCGATGGCCAAGCCGATGGCACCCGACGGACCGGCTCAGCTCAGGACGCTGAGCGCGTTGGCCGAGCCGAACAGGCTGCGCATCGTCGACCTGCTGCGCGCCGGCCCTCTGACCGTCGGCGAGGTAGCGGCCCGGCTCGAGCTGCGGCAGCCGCAGGCCTCGAAGCACCTGAAGGTCCTCACCGACGCCGGCTTACTGGAGGTGAAGGCCGAAGCCAACCGCCGCATCCACGCCCTCAGGCCGGAGCCGTTCGAGTCGCTCGAAGCCTGGCTCGAGCGGATCGAGGCCGCGACCGTCGAGCGCTTCGACAGGCTCGACGGTTACCTGAGCGCCCTTGGCAACACCACCACTCCCAAGGAGGAAGCAGATGTCTGAAGGCAAGATGTTCACCCACATCGAAGGCAACACCCTGACCCTGGAGCGCGTCTTCGACGCCCCGCGCGAGCTGGTCTTCGCCGCGTTCTCCGACTGCGCCCACCTCAAGCACTGGTGGGGACCGCGCGGCTGGGACCTGCCCGTCTGCCGCATGGACTTCCGCGAGGGCGGCAGCTGGCTCTACTGCATGAAGTGCGTCGACGAGAGCATGGGCGAGTGGTTCGGCATGGAGTCGTGGGGCAAGGCCGTCTACGGCGCGATCGAGGCGCCGGACCGCTACGCTTACACCGACTACTTCTGCGACCCTGACGGCAACGTCAACGCCGACCTTCCCGCCACCGAGGCCGTCAACGAGTTCATCGACCTTGGCGGCCGCACCAAGGTGATCAGCACCGCGACCTACGTCTCGCCCGAAGCGCTCAAGACGGTCCTCGACATGGGCATGCTCGAGGGCGTCACCCAGACTTGGGACCGGCTCGAGGAGCACCTGGCAGCGGTGTAGCGCTTGCCGCGCCAGGCTCGGCGCGCGCCTGGCTACTATTGAGCAGCGTGAAGGGCTACGTCCTGGATTACTCGGTGCAGGCGGGCGTCGGTGTCATCACCGCCGACGACGGCAACCGCTACGAGTTCGCCGGCACCGAGTGGCGAGACAGCTCGTTCCCGATCAGAGGGTCGCGGGTCGACTTCGATGTCAGGGACGGCGTCGCGGTGGCCGTCTACAACAACGTCCTGCCGCTAGGCGTCCAGACGGAGCCGGACGACTACCACGAGCCTGCTCACACGACTTACCCCGCCCACCCTGTCGCGCCCTACCTCCACGAGCACAGCGGCAAGAGCAGGTACGCGGCCGCGATCCTCGCGATACTCCTCGGCGGCTTCGGCATCCACAAGTTCTATCTGGGCGCCTGGGGCTGGGGCCTGATCTACCTGCTCTTCTCCTGGACCTTCGTCCCCATGTTCGTCGGCATCATCGAGGGCATCCGCTACCTGGTGCTCACCGATGAGGACTTCGAGTTCAAGGCCCTCGCCGGCCGCTCGACCTTCGGGTCCATCTGGTGACCGCCTAGCTCATCGACGCGGCGCCACTTGATATTGAGAATTCATTCTCAATAGAATGCCGTGGTTGGGCAGCCGGCAGCACCCAAACTGAACGCGCTCGGCGCTTGCGGCCGAGGCTCGGGCTTGGGCCCGATACGGGAGACGAGAGCATGATTCGAAGGACCTTGTTGGCGAGCCTGATCCTCGTGCTGATCAGCGCCCTCGCCCTGGCAGCAGCGCAGTCAGCCGAGGATCACGATGACGACGACCACCATCACGGCGGGGCGGAAGGAGCCAGGCTCCTTCTCGGCGAAGCCGGCGCCGCCCAGCTCTACGTCCTCGACCTGGACAGCGGCGTCGTGATCGCTCACTTCACCACCCCAGGCCCAGCCTCGATCTACCAGCTCCCCGACCCGCGCTACGCCGTCGCGGTGCACCGGGCCGACCACCGCGTCTCGATAATCCACTCCGGTCTCAGCGCCATCGACCACGGCGACCACGCCGACCTGCTGCAGGGCAACCCGTACGTCCTCTCCACCCTCAACCTGGGCCGGCAACCGACTCACGTCTTCGCGCGCGGCTCCGACCTCGCCTTCTTCAACGATCAAGACGGCACCGTCGCGTGGCTCGACGTGCGGCTGCTGGGGATCAGCCTCGACTACGTCGAGATCGCGGCCCGGGAGCCCGGTCACGGCGCGATAGCCGTCCTGAACGGCCACATGGTCGTCGGGCTCCCCAGCGGCGACGTCGAGGTCTACGCTCGCGACGGCCGCTCGCTGGCGCAGTTCTCCGGTTGCCCGAGCCTGCACGGCCAGGCGGCGCTCGGCGACACGGTCACCTTCGGCTGCACCGATGGCGTGCTCGTCATCCGCTCTGTCGGCGCGGGCCTGTTCACCGGCCACAAGATCGCCAACCCGGCCCGCAGCCCGGAAGGTGCCCGCGTCAGCACCCTGACGTCGGACGACGAATCCGCGGTGCTGGTGGGCAACTTCGGCCAAGGGATCGCGGTCGTCGATCCCGTCGCGCTCACGATCACTACGCACGCGCTGCCGACCAGCCAGATCGCCGGCAGGCTCTACGAGCACGGCGAGCTCTACCTGCACCTGGGCCTCGACGGCAACCTCCGCAGCATCGACCCCGCGACGGGCGAGGTGCTCGCCACCCTGCGCGTGGCGGACGAGGTCGTAGGCACCGCCGTCAGACCGACCCTCGCGGTGCTCGGCGACCATGCTTACGTCACCGACCCTGGCGCCCTGGTGGTGCGCGAGATCCACCTCGAGCACTTCGAGGAAGAGCGGCACTGGCACGTCTCGTTCGTGCCGTCGGGCGTCGCGGTGATGGCCATCCCTGGAGCTCTGTCGCATTGACCGGCAGCTCGACCGTGGACTCAGGACGGCGGCAGGGGCCGCGCTCTGCTCGGCTCCTCGCCCGTCTCCTCGCCCCGGCACTGTGCGTCTTCGCGGCGCTCAGCGGAGTAGCCGCCGCGCAGTCGCGCCCGAGCGTAGTCGTCTCGATCCATCCCCTCTACGACCTCGTGAGGCAGATAGCCGGCGAGGACGCGGATGTCGCGCGCCTGCTGCCGGTCGGCGCGTCGGCTCACACCTTCGATCCGACGCCGAGGGACGTGATCCGCGTCGCCCAGGCCGACCTGATCGTGCTCAACGGCGGTCTCGACATCTGGCTGCACGACCTCGTCGCCGCCAGCGGCAGCCGGGCGCGCGTCGTCGAGGTGATCTCGCTCGCAGCCGTCGTCGAGGTGTTGAAGGAGTCGTTCCCCGACCTGGTCACGATCGACGCGGCCGGAGCGGCGCTCGGCTTCAACCCGCACGTCCTGCCGGATCCCGTCGCCGCGGCGGCAGCCGTTCCGGCGCTAGTCGGCGCGCTCTCGGACGTCGACCCTGCCAACGCCGGTGCCTACGCGGCCAGGGGCGAGGCCTTGGTCGCCGACCTGCAAGCGCTGCACGAGGAGCTGTCCGAGATCCTGGCTCCGGTGGCCGGCGCCGCGTTCGTGCCGTTCCACGACGCCTGGCGCTACTTCGCCGCCCGCTACGGGCTCGACTTGGTCGTCGAGATCGAGCCGTTCCCCGGCCGCGAGCCGAGCCCCGCCTACCTGCGCGAAGCCCTCGGCCTGGTGAGAGCCAGCGGCGCGACGGCGATCTTCACCGAGCCCCAGCTCAGCCGTCGCCCGGCGGAGGTCGTCGCGGAGGAGGCGGGCGTGTCGCTCTTCGAGATCGACCCCAAGGGCGGCTTCCCTGGCCGCGAGACCTACCAGGACCTGATGCGCTACAACGCGCGGACCGTGGCCGAGGCGCTGCGGTAGGCTCATCTTCGCCATGAGCGAGCTGTTCGCGTACGCCTTCATGCAGCGGGCCTTCCTGGCCGGCGTGCTCATCGCGCTGACCGCCGGCCTGCTCGGCACGTTCATGGTGCAGAGGCGGCTCTCCTTCCTCGGCGACGGCCTGGCTCATGCGGCCTTCGGCGGCATGGGCATCGGCGCGTTCGTGATCGTCACCAGCGGACTGCTCGCTTCCGGCGGGGCGCTGCTGCGCAACCCGATGTGGATCGCGCTGCCGATATCTCTGCTCGTCGGCCTCGCCATCGCCTACGTCAAGCAGCGCACCGACCTCTCCAGCGACACGACCATCGGCGTCTTCTTCGCGGTCTCCGTCGCGCTGGGCGTGCTGTTCTTCTCGCGCATACCGCCCGACACACCGCTCGGCTTCGACGTTATGGACCTACTCTTCGGCAGCATCCTCGCGGTCAGGCCGACCGAGCTGCTGTTCATCGCCGTTACCGCCTCGGCGGCCTGCCTGATCCTGATGACGGCCTGGGGCAGGCTCGCCTACGCCACCTTCGACGAGGAGCTGGCCCGCACCGACGGGGTGCACGTGCGCCGCCTCGAGTACCTGCTCTTCGCGGTCGCCGCCGCGGTCGTGGCGGTCAGCTCGGTGGTGGTGGGCATCGTCCTGATGGCCGCCTACCTGGTGATCCCGGCAGCGACCGCGCGCCTGATATCGCTGACACTGATCGGCGCGACCGTGAAGGCGATGGTCATCGGGGTCGTGACGACGATCGCCGGCATCGCGCTGTCGTTCGTGATCGACGCGCCGACCGGCAGCACGATCATCCTCTCGCAGGCCTTCCTGTTCGTCGTCGCGATGGTGGTACGGACGCGGTTGTCGAGAGCGCGGGCTGTGGCTCGGGCAGACGCCCGCTGACCAGGGACCCTAGGTGTCTGCCCACCTGTCGCGCGCCGCCAGAGGAGCTCGTCAGGGTCCTAGAAGGACTGAACGAGACAATCGGAGGCTAAGCAGGCGGCTCAAGCCGCCCCTCTCAACCACCGCCCCGGCTTCGGCAACACCAGGAAAGCCGCGGCTCCGATGAAACCGATCAGGGCCAGCAACCCGAAGGCCAATCCGTACGCGCCGGTCGAGTCCGCGACGATGCCGATCAGCAACGGGCCGATCACCGAGCCGACCATCAGGATCAGCGAGGAGTAGCCCATCACCATCGCGAAGGCGCGGCGGCCGAAGTAGTCGGCGCGCATCGCGCTCATCAGCGGTCCCCTGACCCCCCATGCGAAGCCGTGCAGCACCGCCGCGACCACGACGCTAGCCGCCGACCCTGCCCAGATCAGGATCACCATCGCGAGCGCATGCATGGCCATGCCGCCGGCCGCGAGCCAGCGCTTGTCCAGGCGGTCGCCGAGGAACCCGCCCAGCGCCTGCCCCAGGATCTGGCAGACCGTGATGAGCGTGAGCAGCCCCGCTGCGAGGGTCACGCCCAGACCGAGGGTGTCGCGGACGTAGATCACGAAGTGGACGGACACGGCGCCGACGATGGCCAGCGCGTTCGAGTGGCCGATCGAGAGCAGCCAGAACTCCGAGGTACGCAGCGCCTCCCCTACGCTCAGGGGCGCCTCGGAAGCGGCTGGCGCCTTGGCTGCGCCCTCGCTCCGCTCGGTCGATGGCTGCCTACCGTCGGGCAGGAGCCCTAGCGACTCCGGATCGCTGACCATCGTCCGGCTCAGCGGCCAGGTGAGCAGCAGGTAGGCGACGCCCGAGCCGATCGCCACGGGCCGCCAACCGTAGGTCACGAGAAGCCAGGCGAGAGCCGGGATCAGAAGGCCGCCGAGGCTCATGCCGAGGCCGACCAGCGCCATCGCCCTGGCGCGGTAGCGCTCGAACCAGTTGACGATGACCGTCATCAGCGACAGGAAGCCGCCTAGGCTGGCGCCGATCGACATCAGGAGGAACACGATCAGGAACTGCGCCAGCCCCTGGACCAGGCCCAGAAGTACGAAGCCGCCGCCTAGCAGCAGCATGCCAGCGACGATCACGCTCCGCGGCGAGTAGCGGTTCAGCAACCAGCCGTGGATGGGTCCCAGCAACCCCGACTCGGTGCGATGCATCGAGTGGATGAGCGAGATAGTCGTCCGGCTCCAGCCGAAGTCGGCCATCCAGAACGGTGCATAGACACCGAAGGCTTGGAAGAAGATCAGCGCCTGCATCGCCTGCAGGGCCATCGAGCTACTGACGACTCGCCAACCTGGGAAGACGCGCGAGGAGTGGCCGGTCAAACGCATCGCACCATCGGTCCTAGCCTATGTCGCTCGGGTCGCTGAGGTGCGAGATTCGCGCCGGCGTTCAGCCGCGACCTCGCCCGACCACGAGAGGCCTAAGCCGATTCAGAACTGCCCGAGACGAGGGAACCTGGTCAGCCTTCGCCAGTAGCGCTCGGCGAGGCGCTTGTTGTGGTCGTCGCCAACCGCGACGTTCGCGCTGATGAGCACCGGGGGCACGCCGCCGGCGTTCAGGATGTTGCGCGCGGTCTGCACCACGACGGCGTTGAGCAGCGCCGTGCTGATGACCGTTGAGACGGGTCCGGCACGCAGTCCCGACGGTCGCAGGTCCCTGATCGCATCGCCCGGCGGCACCTGAGAGTCGATGGTGAGATCGGCCACCTCGAAGAGCTTCCTGCCCGAGGAGTGGCGGGAGGCGACGCTCCTCGAGTGGGTGACGCTGGTCAGAGCCACGACGGTCGCGCCCCTGCCCTTGGCGAACAGCGCGACCTCAAGGGGTACGGCGTTGATCCCCGAGTTCGAGATGACGAGGACCATGTCGCCCGCTCCGATGTCGTACTGCTCGACGAAGGTGGCGGCGTAGCCCTCGACCCTCTCCGCGGCGCCGTCGGTCGGGTCGTCGATGATGTTGACGGGAGCCAGTCCCCCGGCCCGCCAGTACAGCTCCCCGGCGATGAAGCGCGAGTGACCGCTCCCGAACACGTGAAGCAGCTTGCCGTCGGCTATCGCGTCAGCCCACAGCTTCGCGAACCGGGCGACGTTCTGCCGCTGGCTGGCGGCAGCGTCGCTCAGGATCTTGGCCACCTCTTCTAGGTAGCCGTCGGCTTCGGTCGATTCGTCGATGGGCATCTGACACCTTCTCTGGCGCGACGTTACCCCTGGGTCGCGGGTGAGGGTACAGGTGATCCGGGAACTGAGTCAATCGAGCAGGCTCCGGGCGCGAACATCGCTCCGACCCCGTGCTACCTTCCGAGCATGATGGACATCCTCCTGAGCTTCGCGGTCGTAGTCGGCACCGCGTGGCTGGGGCGGATGTTCCTGGACGCGCGCGAGCTGGGCTGGGGCAGGCTCCTGCTCGCCGCCGTGATCGGCATCGGCATCGGCGACGCGACGGCGCTGTTCCTGATGACGACCGACGTCAGCGACCTCGAGCGGATCGATTACCGGCAGCTACAGCTCGTCTCCCTGCCCTTCCGCGTCATCGGCACGATGGGCGCGATCGTCGTGCTGGAGCTGTTCTTCCGCCGCGACCGGCGCCTGGCTGCCGGTCAGGGCGCGGCGGCCGGCCGAGGGCGGCTGCGGCGCGGACCGCGGCTCAGGCCGGCGGTGTTGCTGAGAGCGGTCGAGGTCTCGCGGATCCTCGCGCGGCACGGGTTCGCGCCGCTCGTCGGCTGGGGCAGCGGCAGGGGCGCGAAGCTCGACACCTACGACCTGGCGAGGCGCGCACGCCAGGCGCTCGAGGAGGCGGGCGGCGTCTTCATCAAGCTGGGCCAGTTGCTGGCCACGAGGCCCGACCTGCTGCCTCCCACGGTGCTGGCGGAGCTGGCCAAGCTGCAGTCAGCGGTCGCGCCGCTAGGTCAAGACGCCATCCGCTCGCAGATCGAGGCCCAGCTGGGTCGCCCGATAGACGAGGTCTTCAGGTCGGTGGACTGGCAGCCGCTGGGGTCGGCGTCGATCGCCCAGGCTCACAGCGCGGTGCTCGTCGACGGCTCCTCGGTCGTCATCAAGGTGAGACGGCCTGGGCTCGAGCGCGTCATCGAGCGTGACCTCGCCATCCTAAGTTGGCTCGCCCGGCAGGCCGAGGGGCGTTTCGAGTGGGCGCGCCGGCTGGGAATCAGGGACATCGCCAAGGAGTTCGCCGACGCGCTGCTGATCGAGCTGGACTTCGAGGTCGAGGCTCAGCGCATAGCCGAGGTAGCCGAGGCTGTCGCCAGGGAGCCGCTGGTGCGGGTACCGAAGGTCCACGAAGCGCTGTCGCGCTCTGGGCTGATCGTCATGGAGCGCCTCGCCGGCACACCGCTCGCCAACCTGCCGACCGGCCAGCGCGTGCCTCGCTCCGAGGCCCTCGCCGACGCGCTCTGCTCGTCGCAGGTCAAGTCGATGCTCGACGGCCAGCGCTTCCACGGCGACCCGCACGCCGGCAACGTGCTGCTGCTCGAGGACGGCCGGCTCGGCCTCATCGACCTCGGCGTCAGCAGCAAGCTCGACGCCTTCGAGCGCGCCGCCGTCTTCCAGATGCTCCTCGCCTTGCGCCAGGAGCAGCCTGCCCTGCTGCTCGAGTCGCTGGTGACCATCGGCGCCGTCGATCAGGGCGAGCACGACTTGGACGAGATCGAGAGGGCTCTGGCGCGCTACATGGCCGCCTACCTGGGGCCGGGGCTACCTCCCGCGCAGGCGCTCACCGACCTGCTGCGCCTGACGCTGGAGCTCGGGCTCAGGCTCCCGCCGTCGACGAGCGCGATGTTCCGCGCGCTCTCGACGCTGATGGGGACTCTCGAGCTGCTCCACCCCGGCTACCCGGTAGTCGACAAGGTCGGTGAGGTGGGCGGCGACGAGTTCCGGCGGCGCCTCCTGCCCGGCTCGGTCGGTGACTTCGTCAAGCAGGAGTGGAGCGAGCTGGGGCCGATCCTCTTTCGCATGCCGCGGCATCTCGACCGCCTCGCCGGGATGGTCGAGCACGGTCGGCTCTCCGCGCGCGTCCGGATCCTCGCCGATCACGAGGACCGCCGGTTCTTGGAGCGGCTCCTCAACCGCTTCGTGTTGACGCTGCTCAGCATCGGAGTCGGGGCCGTCTCGGTGATCCTGTTGGGCTTGGAAGGTGGCGTCGACTTCCCCTGGTTCGCCGTCGGTCTCTACGAGGTCCTCGGCTGGATCGGCCTGTTCATCGCGATGACGTTGATGTTCCGGGTCTTGCTGGCGGTCCTTCGGAGCGAGGCGCCGGCGGCTCGCAGGTAGTGCTGTTCGTAACGGACGCGCGCGAGCATGGCCGTGGGTCGCGCGCAGGCTTCGCGCGGGATAAAGGTTCCTGCCGCGACTCGCCTCCGAGTGCCACACTCGTTACATGAGAGCTCGAGGCAAGATCATCGTGGTGACGGGCGCCGGCAGCGGCATGGGTCGGCAACTGACCCTGCAGCTCCTGGCGAAGGGCGCGAAGGTGGCGGCCGTCGACCTGAACGAGGCGTCGCTGCAGGAGACCGCTTCGCTCGCAGCGGACGGGGCCGAGCTGGCGACGTTCGCGCTCAGCGTCGCGGACAAGGCTGCCGTCGAGGCGCTGCCCGCCCGGGTCGTCGAGCGCTTCGGCGCCGTCGACGGCGTGATCAACAACGCCGGCATCATCCAGCCGATGGTGAAGGTCGCCGACCTCGACTTCGCCACCATCGAGCGCGTGATGGACGTGAACTTCCGCGGCGTCCTGTACCTGACCAAGGCGCTGCTGCCGCACCTGCTCGCGCGCCCCGAGGCTCATATCGTCAACGTCTCGAGCATGGGCGGCTTCCTGCCGGTGCCGGGCCAGACCGTCTACGGGGCGTCGAAGGCCGCCGTCAAGCTGCTCACCGAGGGGCTGTGGTCGGAGCTGGCCGACACGGGCGTGCGCGTGACCGTCGTCTTCCCCGGTGCGATCAAGACGAACATCGCAGCGAACTCGGGCCTCGCCGGCTACCAGGAGAGCAGGACCGCCCAGGCCGAAGGCGGCAAGACCAAGCTCCCTCCCATGACGCCGGCCGACGAGGCGGCGCGCACGATCATCGACGCGATAGAGGCCAACAGGTTCAGGGTGCTGGTAGGCAAGGACGCCCGCTTCATGGACCTGCTCTACCGCCTCAGCCCGGAGCGGGCCGCGCGGATGATCTACCAGCGGATGCGATCGATACTGGGTGGCTGAGGGCAGGGAGCCTGCCCGCGCCCCACCCGACCTCGTCTTGCCTTCGGACCGGACTACCGTTAGCCTGCAAGCTCCACAAGTCGATACTGGTGGAGCAGCGGCACGGGAAGTCGAGGACGGGGCATCTTGGAGACCACACAACCCACTGCGTTGAACGCCGAGCCTCTTCTCGACGAGCTTGACGAAGCGATCATCGGGGTCCTGACCACCGATGGGCGCACGCCTTTCTCCGAGATCGCCAAGTCGCTGGGCGTCTCCGCCAACACCGTGCGTAACCGCCTCAAGGCGCTCCTCGACAACGACGTGATCGAGATATCGGCCTACCCGAACCCGAACCGGGGCAGCGCGCGGCTGCGAGTGCAACTCGTGTTTCGAGTGGACGCCAACAGCTACGTGGAGGTCTCGAAGAGGCTCTCCGAATGCCCCCCGATCCACTACCTGGCGCTCACGAGCGGCCAGTACGACATGATCGCCCTGGCGAGCTTCGGCGACCGGAAGGACTTGCTCGACTTCATCACCAACGTCTTGAGCCGTACGCCTGGCATCGTCTCGATGGCCTCATCGATCGTGCTCGAGGTAGCCAAGAGCCGCGGCCGCGTCCTACGGCCTTTCGCGGGACGTCTGGAAGCCGACGCCGAGACGAGACCTTAGGGTCACCCCTCTCCACACCGAAGAAACGAACCCGGTCCGGGGCTCGCGCCCGGTGATCGGTCATGGGTCGCGAGACCTGGGCGCGGCTCTCGTGTCGCTTCGCGATCGCCCATCTCTCATGTGACCGCAACCGAAGCGCAGCATCGTTTCGGAATCACACTCAAACACCCGTCTCAGTTGACGAGACCGCAGCAACAGCGGTACCCTCGAACGAATAAGTCATTCTGGCGGTCCCGGCATCACGAGGCCGAGCGTAGCCAGCCAGCACCGCAGTGGACTCGTCATGAGGGTTCGCGGAGGGAACGAGTTGAGGCCAGGCAGTAGCGCACCTTCGAGCCAGTCGCGCCTTACGGCTGCGGCTGGAGCAATCGACTGCCTGAAGTCGCTAGGCGTCGACACGGTCTTCGGCATCCCGGGAGTGCACAACCAGTCCTTCTACGACGCCCTGATAGACGCTCCCGACCTTCGCTCCGTCGTCACGCGCCACGAACAGGGTGCGGCCTTCATGGCTGACGGCTACGCTCGCGCCTCTGGCAAGGTGGGCGCCTGCTTCCTGATAACGGGTCCCGGCCTCACGAACGCCGCGACCGCCATCGCCGAGGCCTACAGCGACTCGGTTCCGATGATCTGCGTCACGACCTGCTACGAATCCGACCCGCGCACGGCCGGCCGTCGCCTCCACGACCTGAGAAGCCAAGCGCTGGTGATCCAGGGGTTGTTCAAGCACTCGCTACGGGTGTCCGCCGCCTCTCGACTCCCCGGCTCCATACGTCTGGCTCATCGGATCGCCCGCGAGGGACGACCAGGGCCCGTCTCCGTGGAAGTGCCGATCGAGATCTTGGACCTGGAGATCGACCCCGCCACAGCCTTGGCACCGCAAGCTGCCGAAGCCCCTATCGAGACCTTGGCTGCAAGCGCGGCCGCGGGCGTGAGGAGCGGGCGAGGACTACATCCGGGCATCTTCGAAGGCCAGCGACCTGTCATCGTCGTCGGAGGCGGTTGCGTCGCATCCGGCGGCGCGGTCACGGAGCTGGCGGAGCGGCTCGGAGCAGTGGTCATCTGCACGGCCGCCGGCAAAGGAGTCGTGCCGGACGACCACCCTCTCGCGCTTGGAGCATGGCTGAAGACCGCTGTCGCCAGGCAGCTCGTGGCTGGGGCCGACCCCTTGATCCTGCTCGGAACCGAGTGGAGCACGACCGACCTGGGCGAAGCGCCCTATCGCCTGCCGCCGCGCGTGGTGCGCGTGGACGCCGATCCCGTGCCGCATCCTCACGTCGGCCTAACCATCGAAGCCGATGTTGCTGACGTGATCGACGCCTGGCTAGACGAGAACGCAGAGGTCCGCGGGAATCGGCCGTGGCCCGACGTCTCGAGCCTTCGGGACCGGGCCAGAGCCGAGCCGCGGCGCTGGACCGAGTCGGCCGTCCCCTACGTAGACGCGCTCAGGGCCTCGCTGGACCGCGACGCTGTCGTGGTGAACGACATGAACACCCTCAGTTACGCGGCGGTCGAGCGGTTCGACAGCTACCTACCGCGCCGGTTCCTCTTCCCCAGAGGTTACGGGACCCTCGGGTACGCCCTGCCCGCCGCCATCGGCGCCAAGCTAGCCGTGCCGGACACGCAGGTGGTCGCGATCGCCGGCGACGGCGGGTTCCTCTTCACCGCCGAGGAGCTGGCCACAGCCGTCCGGCTCGAGCAGAGCCTGCCGATCGTGATCTGGAACAACGACTCGTTCGGAGCCATCCGCGCGACCAGGACCGCAGCCTACGGGCGCAGCGCCGACGATGCGTTGACCAATCCCGACTTCGTCGCGTTCGCCGAGGCGTTCGGCGCAGCGGGCGTCCGCGTCGCCTCGGCCGGCGCGCTTCGAGCCGCCATCGCAGAGGCCTCCACACGAGAAGGGCCGACCGTCATCGATGTGGTCGCCGGCTGAGAAGATGCGCTCCTCGAGCGCGGCAACCGGTCTCCGAACCGTCGACGTGCCGGGCAGGACAGAGGCGGCAGACGGATGCTGACCTTCCTGTTCCGCCGCGTGGTGGCGACCCTGCCGGCGCTGGTGGGCGTCACCTTCTTCTCGTTCATGCTGCTCTTCCTGGCTCCCGGCGACCCCACCTCGATCATCCTCGGGATGGAGTGGAGTCCCGAGCGCGCTGCGCAGCTACGCCGCGAGCTCGGTTTGGACCTTCCGCTCGCGGTCCAGTACCTGACCTGGCTCGGTCGCGTCGTTCAGGGCGACCTCGGGATGGCGTACGTCTCGCGCGAACCGGTGCTGCAGATGCTGATCGATCGCCTGCCGCACACGTTGACGCTCGCGGCCGGCGCGATGGTCTGCGCGGTGCTCGTGGCGATACCGCTCGGATCGATCGCAGCTCTTCGCAAGGACTCCTGGGTGGATACCGTCAGCCGCGTCGTAGCGGTGCTGGGGATCTCGATGCCCGTCTTCTGGTTCGGGATGCTGCTGATCCTGCTGTTCGCGGTGGTCCTGCGGATCCTGCCCCCGGGCGGAGGCATGGATCAGTACGGCTTGAGAGCCATGATCCTTCCTTCCATAGCGCTGGGCATGAGCCTCGCCGCGCTCCTCACGCGGATCACGCGGGCGAGCATGGTCGAGGTCCTGCAGGTCGACCACATACGCACCGCGAGGGCGAAAGGTCTCAAGCAGTGGCGCGTCGTCTTCAAGCACGCGCTCAAGAACGCCCTGATCCCGGTCGTCACGGTCCTCGGTCTTCAGAGCGGGTACCTGCTCAGCGGCGCGGTGTTGACGGAGACGGTCTTCAGCCTCCCCGGGGTGGGCCGGCTCCTGTACACCTCGATCCTCAACCGCGACTACCTGGTCCTGCAGGGAACGACCCTGTTCGTCTGCCTGACCATGGTCGTGATCAACATCGCCGTCGACCTCATCTATGCGGCGATCGACCCCAGGATCCGGTACGCATGAGCGCGGTCGATGCTCAGGTGATGCGGTAGTGAGCGCCCTCAACGCCTTCCCGGCCACGCGTCGAACGGCGCCGGGGCTCGTGCGCTACCTTAGGCGGTTCCCTGGGATCACCTACATAGGCTTCTTCCTCGCACTGACGGCCCTCGTCGTAGGGATCATCGGGCCGATCATCGCGCCCTACCCGATCGAGCGGATGCACGTCGACGCGATCTTGCAAGGGCCTTCCGAGCAGCACCTGCTCGGCACCGATCGGCTCGGTAGGGACGTTCTGAGCCGTCTGCTGGCCGGTTCACGAGTGTCGATAACCGTGGGGCTGCTCGCGACCCTGCTGGCCGGCGCCGTCGGCATCGCGCTGGGCCTACTGGCCGGCTTCTTCGGCAGGTGGGTCGACGAGGCCGTCATGCGGCTGATGGACATGCTGATGGCCTTCCCCTACATAGTCCTCGCGATGGCGTTGGTGGCCGTCATCGGGCCCGGGCTGTCCAACATCATCCTGGTCATCGGGATCGTCAGGCTGCCGCAGTTCGCACGGCTGACGCGGGGCGCCGTGCTCGCGGTGAAGGAGCTCGAGTTCGTGACCGCGGCGCGATCCGTCGGCGCGACCAACCTCCGCCTCGTGCTCAAGCACGTGCTTCCCAACGTGCTCGCGCCGATCTTCGTCATCAGCAGCCTCTCGATCGCGACCGCGATCAACACCGAAGCGGCCCTCAGCTTCCTCGGCCTGGGCATCACGCCGCCGATGTCGAGCTGGGGAACCATGCTCGCCGACGGCCGCAGCAACCTCCGGGACGCCTGGTGGGTCGCTACCTTCCCGGGGATCGCGATCAGCCTCGCCAGCCTGGGCTTCAACCTACTGGGCGATGCCGTTCAGGATCTCCTCGATCCGCGCATCGCAAAGAGAACGGGACGGTGACCATCCGTGGCCGATGACGCGCTCAGCGCCAAGCTCGGGTTCGCGCCCAGCACAGCCAGCTACCTGCTCGGAACGTTCATCCAGCTTCCTTCGCCAGAGCTGGTGGAGCTGCACGGCCTGGCCGGGTTCGACTTCGTGATCCTCGACCTGGAGCACGGGGCGTACGGGTTCGATGCCCTCAGGGACCTGCTTCGAGCCGCCGAGCTCCGTTCCCTCACGCCGATCGTCCGCATCGGCGGACCGTCGCGCGAGCTCGTCTCGCGCCTCATGGACCTCGGCGCCGCCGGGGTGATGGTCCCGCAGGTCGAGACCGCCCACGACCTCGAGAAGGTCGTGCGCGCCGCCAAGTACCCGCCGCTGGGCGAGCGCGGCTACTGCTCTGGAGTTAGGGCCGCCGGGTACCTCGGAGCGCCCGGGTTCACGACCTCGGCCAACCAGCGCACCGCCGTGATCCCCCTGATCGAGAACCTGGCCGCGGTCGAGAACCTGGACTCGCTGCTGGCCGTGCCCGGCGTCGACGCCGTGATGATCGGCCCAGGCGATCTCTCCTCGGCCATGGGACGGCCCGGCGACTGGCACTCGCCTCCCGTGAGCCATCTACTCGATGACCTCGTCGCTCGAGTCGTGAAGCGCGGTCTCGCAGTCGGGATGCACGTCAAGGAGCCGGCCGACGCAGCGGCCTGGCATCGGAAAGGAGTGAGGTTCTTCACGTACGGGATGGATGCTCAAGTGATCCTCAGGCACTTGGGAACGATTCGCAACGCCGTGGCTAGCGCCATCGAGCGATGAAGTCAGGAAAGAGGTCAGCCGTGTCCCGAGTCGGTGTTCGCAGACTGCTCTGTGCGCTCTCCCTCGCAGTCGCAGCGACGTTGTCGCTCGCCGCTGCGCAAGATCCCGCCGCAACGCGAGGTGGGACGATGACGATAGTCCAGGCGTTCAGCCCCAAGACCCTCAATCCCATCGTCGATCCCGGCGGGCCGGGGTTCCAGATCCTGGATCAGGTCTACGAGAACCTGACCTGGGTCGACCGCGAAGGCAACATCATCGGCGTTCTGGCGACGAGCTGGGAGCAGGTGGACGAGCTGACCCACGTCTTTCGCATCCGCGAGGGCGTGAAGTTCCACTCGGGTGACGACCTGACCGCCGAGGACGTCGTCTTCACGTTCGAGGAGCTGTACAAGCCCGACTCCATCGCGACCTTCCGCGCCCACTTCCAGCGCTACATGGAGAGCGCCGTCGCCCTCGACGACTACACGGTCCAGTTCAACCTTAAGGAGCCGTGGCCGATCTTCATGTCGTTCCTGCGCGCCCCGGCGACCAAGATCGTCAACAAGGACTTCGTTCTCGCGTCGAACGGCGCCCACGGAGCCTCGGTCTGGGACGGCACCGGCCCTTACACGATGGGCGAGTGGGTGGTCGACAGCAGCATCGTGCTGAACCGGTTCGAAGACTACTGGGACCCGGAGCTCCCGTACCTCGATCGGCTCGTCTACCGCCTCATCCCGGAGCCGTCCACGCAGTTCGCCACCATGGAGACCGGTCAGGCACAGGTGCTGCTCGATCCCGAGTTCTCCGAGCTGAACCGCTACGAGTCCCAGGCGGGCCTCGAGGTGGTGTCGGTCCCCAGCAACAACACCACGGTGCTGTCGTTCGCCACCATGAAGGCACCCTTCGACGACGTGCGGGTGAGGCAGGCCGTCAACCTCGCCATCGACAGGAACATGCTCGTGCAGATCGGGCTCAGGGGCCGCGGCGAAGTGGCTCAGGACTTCTTCCCGACCTACCACTGGGCACACGACCCCACCTTCAGGCTGGAGCGCGACGTCGAGCAGGCCCGGCAGCTGCTCCAGGAGGCGGGCTACTCGGCCGCCAACCCTCTGCGGTTCACGCTCCTGACCGGCAACCAGAACATCTTCCTCGACCAGGCGCAGATCATCCAGCAGAACCTCGCCGAGCTGGGAGTTCAGGTCGAGCTGCTCCCCATCGACTACACGGCGCTGTCCGCCATGACGGCGTCGGCGCATGCCGACTGGCAGGGGCATGCCGCGATCTACCGCATCACGCCGCTTCGCAGCACGGCGTGGGAGTTCACCAACTACATGTTCTACAGCGGCGGCTCCATCAACCGAGCTCGCTACAACGTCGCGGGCGGCCCGATCAACGAAGCTGCCGATGCGCTGATCGAAGAGGCCAACGCGCTCTCGGACTTCGTCGAAGCCGACCGCGAACGCGCTCGGCCCCTCTACGCCGAAGCCGCCAGGTTGATCCTCGCCGGAGACGCGCCGGTGTTGCTCCTCAACTTCTGGCACAACGCCGACGTGATCGCGTCCAACGTCCAGAACTACTACCTCTACGAGGTCGATCAGCCGTTGTTCAAGGATGTCTGGCTGAGCCGCTGAACGTCGTTCGGTCTTTGGGTGGCGACCCCGCCACCCAAAGACCGATCAACCAGCTCTGAGCCACAGCCAGCTCGACCACCACCTTCAATCCGCTTCAGAGACGAGTGAACGAACGACGTTCACTGGGGAGGCTCCTGCACCGAATGTCGACGAACTACACCTTCAGAGACCTGTCCGTCAGCCCCGGAACCAGCGGCTTCACGCGCGTCCCGGTGACCAACACCTTGATGGGATCCGAGCTCGCGATCCCGATTCACATCCTTCATGGCGGCTCCCCAGGACCGACGCTGCTCCTCACCAACCTGATCCACGGCAAGGAGTACCCCCCGCTGAGGGTCTTCTACGAGCTGCGCCGCCAGCTCGATCCCCGCTCCATGGCGGGGACGGTGGCGATGGTCCCGGTGGCCAACCCCGTGGCCTTCTTTCAGAACTCGAGGATCACACTCGAGATGGACATCGACTTCGGGAACCTCAACCGTATCTTCCCGGGCCGACGGGCCACGGCTCTCTTCGGTGGCGGCGCGTCCCAACCCAACGACCGCACGCTCACCGAGATGATCGCCTCGGTTCTGACCGAGGAGATCTTCCCCATCGCCAACTATTGCCTGGACTTCCACTGCCACCACGACGGCAACATCGTCCTGAAGATGCTTCACTCTGGCACCGACGAGACGCGGGACGAATCGTACCGCCTGTCGCGGTCGTTCGGACTGGGGCTGATCCACGAGGAGCCGAAGGTGTTCGCCGGCACGGGCAAGGCAACCCTCGCGAAGCTCGGAGTGCCAGCCACTGCCGTGGAGGTCGGAGGCGCCGAGATGGGCGGCGCGCTGGAACGCCGGTTCACGGAGATCCAGGTGACCGGAGTCCTGAACGTCATGAAGGAGCTCGGCATGCTGCCGGGCGACCAAGTCCTGCCGGCGAAGCAGGCGTTCTTCCAGAACGCCCCCAAGGTCCGCCCGACGAAGGCCGGGTACCTGATCAGCGAGTTCGAGCCCGAGGACCTGCTGAAGAACGGTCAGGTGGGGGTCGAGATAGAGGCAGACGCTGTGCTGGGTCGCGTCTTCGACGCCTACACGCTGGAGGAGATCGAGGAGCTGAGAGCGCCCGTCGCCGGGATCTTGTACATGACCAGGCGCTCGGGTCCCGTACATGCGGGCTGGCACGCCTTCGGCATCGTCGAAGGCTCGAACATCGAGTGGGTCGGGTAGTCGACCCCAGATCGCGTTCTGCGCGAAAGGCGGACAGAGATGGATGAGGTTCTCTACGAGATACGTGGCCCCAAGGCGCTTCCCGAGATGTCCTGGTCCGAGGTCGAGGAGGTAAGCAAGAACACGCGGATCGTGCTGGTCCCATGCGGAACCATCGAAGCCCACGGCCCGCACCTACCCCTCAACTCCGACAACATCCAGGCCGACTACATGTGCCGGCTCATGGCGAAGAAGCTCGCCGCCGAGGGGATCAACGCCGTCACCGGACCGGTCATGTGCTTCGGCAACAACCCCGAGAAGATCAGGTTCCCAGGCACGATCCACTTCAGCCCGGGCTTGGTCCAGACCATCATGGAGGAGATCTGCCTCAACCTCTTCCGCTACGGGTTCGATCGCTTCGCGTTCGTCATGGGGCACGGCGGCAACGCCGCGATCCAGGAGCTCGCCGCCCAGGAGGTAGGCGTCAAGACGCAGGGCAAAGCCAAGGCGATCTCGCTCAACTGGCTCCAGGTGACCAAGGAGGTCTACCCGACCCTGCTCAAGTCCAAGAAGCGCGAAGGACACGGGGGCGAGGGCGAGACTTCACGCGTGCTGGTGCACCACCCGAAGCTGGTGAACCGCGATGCGATGGTGGCCTACTACCTGACCGAGACTCCGGCCGCCGAAGAGGTGCCGTACTCGCGCTCACCGGCTTACGGCGGAGGCGTAGGGGGTCCGCTTCGGGACTTCCGCGAGGTCACCCCGTACGGGCACTACGGCGACCCGTCGCTGGCCACCACCGAGACCGGTCATGCGCTCTACGATGCGATCTGCACCTGGATGAACCGCGTCGTCAAACGCGACCTGGTGGACTGAGGCCGAGGCGTCATCGCGGGCAAAGAAGGCGGGCGAGCATGAACAGACTGCGGATGGTGATCGCCGGAGAGCTTCTCGACGCTGCCTCCGGAGACGTGATGCCGGTGACGAACCCAGCGACCGCGGAAGTCATCGGCTCCGTGCCGCGAGGCGCCAGTGCCGATGTGCACCGCGCCGTCGCGGGAGCCAGGGAGGCGGTAGCGGCGTGGCGCTGGCTGCCGCCCAGCTCGAGAGCCAAGATCCTGAGCGCGGTCGCTGCAGGCCTCAGGGCGCAGCGCAACGAGCTGGCCGAGATCGAGGCGCTGGACACGGGCAAGCCGATCTCGCAGGCCTTGGGCGAGGTCGAGTCGTCGGCCAAGTACTTCGACTACGCGGCCGGCGCCGTCGACAAGATCACCGGAGCCACCATCCCGGTAGGCCCCGGCGCCGTCGACTTCACGTTGCGCGAACCGTGGGGGGTCTCTGCCCAGATCGTCCCCTGGAACTACCCGCTCGTCCTGGCCACCCGCGGGATCGCCCCGGCTCTCGCGATGGGCAACACCGTGGTGCTCAAACCCGCCGAGGACGCGAGCATGAGCTGCCTCAGGTTCGCGGAGCAGGCGCTCACAGCCGGGCTGCCTCCCGGCGTACTGAACGTGGTGACGGGCTACGGCGCGGAGGCGGGCGCAGCGCTGGCCAGCCACCCGGGCATCAACCATCTGACGTTCACGGGCTCGGTGGAGACCGGCACCAGGGTCATGCAGATGGCAGCCGCCAACGTCGTGCCCGTGACCCTCGAGCTCGGCGGCAAGTCTCCTCACATCGTCTTCGACGACGCGGACTTGGACCGGGCGATCCCGGTGATAGTCAGGTCGTTCGTGTCCAACGCCGGCCAGACCTGCTCGGCCGGCACGCGCCTCCTCGTGCAAGAGTCGATCCATCCCGAGGTGGTGCGCAGGCTCAGAGACGCCGTCGAAGCCGTCACCGTCGGCCCGCCCGAGCGCGATCCCGATCTCGGGCCGCTGATCTCGGAGAAGCAGCGCCAGCGAGTGAGAGGCTACGTCGAGGAGGGCAAGCGCCAAGGGCTGAAGCTGATCAGCGGCGGCGAGACGCCGGGACCCGAGGCGGGGCTGAACGGCTACTACTTCATGCCCACCGTGTTCGACGACACGCCCGCCACGTCTGCCCTGTTCACCGAGGAGATCTTCGGGCCGGTCCTGTGCCTGACGCGCTTCACGAGCGTCTCGGAAGCGGTCGAGCTCGCCAACGCCACCCCTTACGGACTCAACACCGGCATCTGGACGGCCAACGTCAACCGCGCGCTCGAGGTGGCCGTCCAGGTCAGGGCGGGGATGGTCTACGTGAACAGCTTCGGGCTCAAGGAGAACATCGGCATCCCGTTCGGAGGCTACGGGAAGAGCGGTTTCGGGCGCGAGAAGGGTCTCGAGGCGCTGCTCGGCTACTCTCAGGTCAAGAACGTGGCCATAAGCTTCGCCTGACGCTCGGCTCGGAGGACTGGGCCGACCGTCCCTGGAGGCGAGCATGGACCTGTACCGGCACCTGTTCATAGAAGGCGAGTTCGCAGCGCGCTCGCGCATCCTCGCCGGCCTCGACCTGGCTCAGGTGACCGAGCGGCCGGCAGGAGCGCCGCACAGCATCTACGAGGAGCTGTGGCACCTGACGCGCTGGCAGCACGTCGTGGTGTACCGCGACGAGGCGGCGTACGAGGAGTGGGAGCAGCACGGCATGTTCCCCACCGCGCAGCCGACCGACATCGAGGAGTGGCACGCCCTGGTGCGCGAGTACGAGGCTGGCGTCGCGGAGGCGATGGCCTGGGCGGCAGCGCCCGAGCGCCTGGCTCAGGAGTCAGAGCCGGGCGTGACCATGGCCGACAACCTGATGAGCCTGGCGGTGCACAGCGCGTATCACTTCGGAAAGATCGTCGCGTTGCGGCAGCAGATGGGGGTGTGGTGACCGCGCTGCAGCGTCAGCGCGGCCGCGAGCCGACCCGCCCTGTCAGTCAACGACCTACCTGAGACGGCTGAGCGTCCCGAGCTCGTCGAAGCGAGCGGTGTCGGCGTCGATCAGCTCGAACGCGTAGCTCCACGCCACCGCCACCCCGTTCTCCTCGCGGTAGAGCTCGCCGTTGCGGCGGAAGGCGGTGTCGGAGGTGCCGCGCAGTCGGAGGGTGCGACCGTCGAAGCTGTAGCTGCCCGTCTCGTGAACGAAGATCGTGGTGTTGGTGCTGTAGAAGCTGTTCGAGATCATGCCGAAGCGCTCGTAGCTGCCGTCGGCTCGGAACCTGAACTCGACGCCGCTGCCGCTCGCGGGCATGTAGCTGCCGGTGGCGGAGTCGAAGTAGGCGACCGCCGAGCCGTGGGCTGAGGACCAGGTGCCGACGATCGCGCCGGGATCCATCGGCACCGGCGGCGCAAGCGCGCCCACGCGCAGGACCAGATCGTCGGCGGGCGGTGCGACGTAGGCGAGCTCACCCGCCCCGTCGCGCCAGTACCCGAGAAGGTCTGGGCCGTTCTCCTCCAGCGTCCCGTTGGCGTTGACGTCCTTCCAGGCGATCAGCAGGTACTGGGAGGAGTCGGGCAGCTCGAGCCGGAACACCGCGGAGCTGCCGGCCTGCGTCACCTCCTGGCTCACGACGCGGTTCGGGTCGCACTCCTGCGTGAAGGCGTCGATGGCGCAGGCGATTACCGAGAAACCGAAGACATCGTCGGCGTGAAGGGTCCCGACGAGCGTGGTGGCGCCGAGAGCGGCCGTCCGCATCGTCCACGATCCCGTCACCACGTCGACGCCCCTGGCCGGCAGCGCCACCAGCGCCGGGTCGCCGTCTAAGTCGGCGTGGAAGGCGACCTCGTCCTCGCCGTCCAGGTCGAGCTCCCCGTCACCGTCGGCATCTCTCCACGCGATGACCAGGTAGTAGCCGCTCGACAGGCCGTCGAAGGCGTAGTCGGCCGAGGCACCCGTCTGGGCCACAGCCTGGACGGCGCTGCGGTCCTCGTCGCAGTCCTGGAGGTCGATACCGTAGTAGCAGGCGATCAGGACGAAACCCCATACCTCGCTGGCGTAGAGCGTGCCCCTGATCTCCTGCGCGCACACCATGGACGACAAGGCCACGAACACCGCTGCGACGAAGCCCTTCATTGACCCTCCTACGGCTGAGTGGATCCAATCCGGCCGATGCTAGCAGCGCGTCACGCCTGCCGAAGTCGCAATCCGTACTACCGAGCCGATCGCTCGCCGACCCTTCGGAGCTTCGGCCGCGGACGAGCCAACCCGTATACTCGCCTTCAGACACGATCTAGCCGTCGACTCGCCACCGAACTCCGCGTCTCGCTCAACGATCTTGAGGAGGAGAACCGATGCGAAAGCCCGTCCGAACTTTTCTCGCCGCGCTCGCGCTGCTGCTGGTGACCGCCGCGACGGCGCAAGATGCCGAGCTGATAGCAGCCGCCCAAGCCGAAGGCTCGCTCGAGTACTACGCCAACATCACGGCCGTCGATCCGGTGCTCGAGGCGTTCGCCGCCGAGTACGGCGTCGCCGCCAACTACACCCGCATCTCGACCGAGGGCTTCGCCGCCACGCTGCTGACCGAGTACCAGGCCGGCCGCCAGCTCGCCTCGGTGCTGCAGGCGCCGCTGCCGCTGCTCGAGATCCTCAAGGAGTTCGGGCTGCTGCAGCCGTACGACTCGCCCGTAGCCGCCGGCTACCCCGACTGGAGCCGCGACCCCGACGGCATGATCCAGCAGTTCGGCATCGAGTACGTCGCGCTGATCTACAACACCGAGCTCGTCGCGCCCGAGGACGTGCCGACCAGCTACATGGACCTCACCGACCCGAAGTGGGCCGGCAAGATCGTGATGGCCAACCCGGCCTCGCACGCGACCACCATCCAGTGGCTCGTCGGCCTGCTCGATCACGACGTGTTCGGCTCCGAGGACGCGTGGTGGGAGTTCATCCGCGGTCTCGCCGCCAACCGCCCGATGTTCGTCGGCTCGTTCGGCCCCACGCCCGGCCCGATCTCGTCGGGCGAGATGCACATCGGCATCTCGATGCCCAAGTACATCGTCACGCTGGCCCCGGCGCCGCTCGACTGGGCGCGCGTCTCCGAGCCGATGTTCGGCACGCCGCGCGGCATCGCGCTGGCCGCCGGCGCCCCGAACCCGAACGCCGGCAAGCTGTTCATCGACTACTGGCTCGGTGCGGAGTCGAGCGCGATCCTCGCCGAGGACGTCGGCGAGTACGTCCTCGCCCCCGGCATCTACCCGCCCATCGACGGCATCGAAGATGCCGCGGTGCTGCCGCTGGCCAGCATGACGGACGAGGAGATCGCCGAGTGGGGCGAGCGCTTCGCGGAGATCTTCCGCTAGTCCCTACCAGGTCCTAGGCAACCCCGGTGCCCGCTCCAGACCGCCGCCAGGCGTCCGGGCGGGCACCGCGACTATCTGGCACCCCATATGAAGGTGAAGGCTGCATGGAGATCCGTGTCGAGAAGCTGCGCAAGACCTTCGAGGCGTCCGAGGGGACGGTCACGGCGCTCAACGACGTCGACCTCATCGTGCCCGACGGCACCGTCACGACCCTGCTCGGCCCCAGCGGCTGCGGCAAGACCACGCTGCTGCGCTGCAT